>JAGQTR010000579.1 GCA_020438915.1 Mycobacterium sp. | reverse complement strand
CAGCTAGCTGTCAGTCTGACATCCAGGGATGCCGGACAGGTGGGCGTCATACCCGAGTGGCCGCGGGGTCAGCGCGCCATCTGCTTGCCGCGGCTGCCGTGTCCGATGTTCAGCAAAACTATTCGCCGTTCATCCAAGTGACGCACCGTCGGACAGGTAGCGATACGCGGTAGCGCGGGAGACCCCCAACATCTTCGCGATGTCGGTGGCCGCGATGCCTTTTTCCTTGAGCTGGCGGGCCTTGGCGGCATCGGCATCATCGACCTTGCGGGGCCGTCCGCCCTTGCGCCCGTTGGCTGCGGCAGCGGCCAGTCCGGCACGGGTGCGCTCGATCATGGTGTCACGTTCGAGTTGGGCGAAGGCCGCCATGATGGTCAGCATCGCCTTGCCCATCGGGCCGTCGGTATGCAGACCCTCGGTGAGGCTGCGGAAGCCGATGCCTCGCGACATGAGGTCGTCGACGACGGCGAGAACGTGTTGGGTATTGCGCCCTAATCGGTCGAGCTTCCAGACGGTGAGCACATCCCCTTTGCGGAGGTGGTCGAGACACGAGTCGAGTCCTGGCCTGGCCGAGGTCGAACCGGAGACGCCCTGATCGCGGAACACGCGGTCCACTCCGGCATTTCGCAATGCATCGAGTTGAAGAGCCATGTTCTGGTCGGCGGTCGACACCCGTGCATAACCGATCAACGCCATCGCTGTCCCTTCTCATAATCCCGCGCAGATCCAGGTTTTGAGAATACAAGTTACGAGACGGGTTTTCAAGACAGCCGACTGCGGGGTTCGGCCTAGACCGGTGGCACCAGTCGCCGGGTCGTCTGATTCTCAGCTACCCATCGTTTTCGAGACAGCCACGCCGGGCGTAGTGGTAGACACGGCCTCTGGACGCGCAACGGAACGTCGGGCACGCGAGCGCACGTCATGAACGGCGGTTAGCAGAAATTCAAAGCGACGGTGCGAATCGCGTCGGCCTGCGTGAGATTCAGGTCGGCGTCTTGAACCAGCCAGCCATTTGGATCTGCGTATCCACGACTTCGGTGTTCGTGCTCCGGTGTTGGCACACCCAGTCGCGGGCGTCTTTCAAGACGTAGACGGCACCGGTGGTGTTGGGCAGCTCGTAACCCGCGCGGCTGAGATCGCGGAGTTGGTGACCGATGAGGGTCATCGCACCAGGCGTGGTGGTGGTTGGTCGTCGCCGATGGTGGCGCGGTTGTTGCGCCGCGAGGTCGCCGCTCCGGCTCAGGGGACTGGCCGAGGTTGGGCGGTGTCGGAGAGGTTGCTGGTTACCCCTCTGCCATCCCCCTTCGTCGCTACCATCGCCCAAGATGAAATCGATGGGACCGGTGGTGTCGTTATGGCTGTGACCGTGTTCGACGGTGGCGCGGGCCGCGCGGAGGCCGAGTATCAGAAGTGGCTCGACGGGCATCCTCACGGCTACGTGATCAATATTCAGCGAGGGTTCAAGCATCCAGAGGCGGCGAGGTTGCGCCGTGCCAGTAGCGAGTCGATTAGCGAGCGCTATCCGGATGGGAACCCGCAGACGCGTGTTGGCGTCGGTTGGTACGACTATGTGAAGGTGTGCGGCGATACACGGGCAGAGCTCGATGAGTGGGCGATCCGCGAGGTTGGATCGACGATTCTTACTAGTCGCCAACGCACGGACAAGGTACTCAACTTCCTCCGGACGTTTCAGACCGCTGACGCGGTTGGCGCGTTGTCTGTCACGGTTGAAGAGGGACAGGTCCGCCTTGGCGAACCCAGTTCACTAAAAGTCGTGTCCGACGGCGTGCAAATCGGATCGGTTGCAGTCGGGCACCTCTTCCTCTACGACGAACGTCAGCGCGCCGCAGTTCTCGACGGTCTCACCAAACTCGGAATCCCAGCAGCAGCGCCTCTAGCGCCACGCCTAGAAGTCGCCGCGAACCCAGAATGGGACCCCAACGAGATACCAAATGCGTACGTTTCATGGCGTGCTGGCGGGCACAGATTCAATTGGGGCCCGCGAGAGCCAGAAGGCCCGCCAGGCTGCTTCGCGCAATACAACCCGACGACCAAGACTCTATGGGTTGAGGACCAACGGCTCGTCGCCCCTGCATGCGTAATCGCGGCCAGGCTGGGCCTTGAGATCGCAGAAATCGGTCTGCCCCCGGAGAGCTGGACTCTCGACATGAAGGTGCGGAAGAACGACCGGCATGACCGCTCGTACGGTGGAATTCCCCCGCTCAAGGTGCGGGAGCTGCACCCTCGCGTAGCCAAGCTCCTCCCGGAGAACCTTTTCGACCACGAAGCCTTGGTGCGGTTCGCCCAGATCGAAAGCTTCGGTTTTAACGCGGAGGAAGAGTTAAAACACGGCTGGGAACCGACAGAGTTGCTTGAGAGGCTCACTCCACACCGGCTCGCCTTGTTCCCCAACCACGCATACCTCGATGAACTGGACACGTGCCGGATTTGTGAACGTCCGGCGGGCCAATTCCGAACACCGATCTGCACCGAGACCCTCGCCTACTGTCACCGCTGCCTCGCCGTCGCAGTCAGAGGCCTTTCGGACGGCCACCTAAAGAAGGGCGCCACCGCTCGAGCGACGGTCGCGGTGCGGGTCCTCGCGGACCACGAGTTCGGCGGCGCCGCGTTCGTTGAGGCCCAACTGTCCACCGTCAACGGCGACCTTGAACACCCGGTGGAAGCGCGCGATATTGATCTCAGGCTGCTGCTGCGTATCGCTATCGTGCGTCGACAACTCGCGTGGACGCACATCCTGATCAACGCCGGACTGGCCGAGAACGGTATCCGACGATCACGAGGCACGGTCCTCAAGGCTGTTGACGGGCACATGTGCTCGTCCATGCTGGAAAAGGCTGTCGACGACTTCCTGCACAAGAACGGAATCGGCCACACGCGAGAGCCGCTGTATCCATTCGACGAGCAATTGAATCCGAACACACGCCTCCGCGCCGATTGGTTACTAAACGACGGAACATTCGTTGAAATGTGGGGGATGCCCGACGATCCCGGATACGCCGAAAAGATGCGCAAGAAGATCGCATTGGCGGCTCGCCATCACATGCGCCTGCTCGGTATGACCCCAGCGGACACAAGGCGTCTGGACGCTGCCTTCGCCGATCGGGCGAATGATCAATAGCCGTCCGCCTCCAAGCCCCCTGATCGACTGCCCGTCAATAATCTCCGGCATCGATCGGAGCCACGATTTCGTCAGCAGCGTTCGTACCCGGGCAATTCACCGACGCGGCGTTGTCGTCAATCGTTGGGTCGTCGTGTCGGCCGATGCTTCGGCGGTACTCGGCGCGCGATCCCGCTTCGATGGTCTCGAAGATCGCCTCATAGGGCTTTGGCGGGCCAACCTCCACCGACACGGCCGTCCTCGCGGCTAGCCCCGCGCGGTCGAGTGCGTCACGAATCGCCGCAAGCTTGACCGAGTCAGCCACGTTGTCGTCGGTGGCCATCCGCAGCAGCTCGCATGCCATCCGGTCGGCGGCTTCTTCGATGCGTTGACGTGCTTTGCGTTTCACCTGCGGCGCCTTCGCACCATGGAAATCACAGACGTTCGTCCCGAGCCGGGCCGAGTTTTTGCACTGATTGCCGTTCTTCCTGTGCGCGGTGCAACGACGCTCAGGGTGGGCGCTGCGTTCCCACCGGTCGAGAGGTTCAGAGTTCGATAGGTCACTCATCGTCATTCGTATCCAATCTAGACTCGCATCTCCTAAGAACCAGCGCCGCAGCCATCTTCGCTATCGTGACCATCTCCGCCGGCGACCGAATCTCACCTATAAGGAGAGCGCTTTTGAGTTTCGCTCTCCCTTCTTGGAGGCTCACGCTGAGATGGCACAGTGAGTTTCGTTCCTGAGCTGCGCCATTCGCCGCCGACATGTGTCCGTACGAGCGGTGCCGAGAGTCGCCTGAGTTTCGCCACTGACCGTCCTCCAATGCAAGAATCGATGTCTACCTGCTGTTTCCCAAGTGGGCATCGAAACTCACACATCACAGAGCCACCCAACGCGACCCCTTAGCACCGCCCCCAGCACCGCCCCGTTGGCCATCGATCTTGCTCAGCAGTCCCCGCGCGACAAGCTTGTCTAACAAGCGCTTCACTGATTGCGAGTGCGCCCGCCACACATCGTCGTCGCGCGTCGTCCCTCGGACTACAAGGACCGCGTCGTCAAGCGCGATTCCGTCAGAACCGGCTTCATTGGTCAGCTTCATCAAGAGCGTCATTGGATCGCCGCCGCTCGCCCCGCCGCTGGCATGGTCATAGTTGACAGCGAGAGGGCCAACCGGTGCCCGAATGGGTTTGAGATGACGTAACTCCACCGACCGCGCACCGGCATCGCCCCACAGAAGCACTACCGAACCTTGACCTGCGGTAATCCACCCGCTGCCGTACACGTCAGCAAGCTTGTCAGGTCTGGGATTGCCGATAACAGCCTTGCGTTGGTGGTGATTGCCCAGTGTGTCAGTGCCATTTGCAAGAATCCGCTGCAGCGTAGTGTTGAATGCAAGACCGGCCTCATCAGTGACGACACTTGTCAACATGTCTTTGACCGAATCAAACACCACCACACCAGGTTCGCGGCCAACCTCCGCGACCCATTGAGCAAATCGGTCAGGATCCAGGTCCGCCTTGAACGGGGGCTGTCTGGGCCAGACAATCAGTTGCCGCTTGATCTTTGTAGCAACCTCCTCGCTGCTTGTGTCAAGCATGCGCCTCATCGATTCCTGAATCTGGTCTGGCCGATCCATTGCGAGATACAGAACCGGGCGGTCGTCTTGAGCTACGGGGCAGCCGAATAGTGACGCCGAACGCAGTCCCATCCGTGCGAACACCAACTGCTGTGCGACAGTCGATTTTCCGACGCCCTGGGGACCGCAGATCATCAGCCCCTGCCCGCGCGCCCATAGCAGTTCATCGCCCACCCCCCACAATGGCGTGTGCTCCGGCCTGCTCATCAGAAACTCCAGCCCGTCCATAGCCTCGCCACCCTCAGCAGCCATCTGCCGGCTGGCTGCAATTCGGTCAGCTTCCCGCTTCCCCGCCTCTAGGACGAGACGTGCACGTGTGGCGTCCCAGACATGAGCGGCGAATTCGAGATCGTCTGCTTGCGAGTATCGTTCGAGGACGTCGACCTTTGAGACATCGAAGTCGACGGCTTCTGATCGGGATGCGTCTTGCGGATTCATCGCGGAATGTGGCCTTGCGCGGAGTAACTGAATCGGCGCAAACGATAATTGAAATTATGGTGCGGCGTGTAGGAGAAGCGACTGATCGCTGGTCCTTCCGTACAAGTACACAGAGGCGGTGTGTAGCGCGCCCCTATGTCGGCGGCTTGAGCAACGATGCATTTGACTCTCCGTAGGGCGCCAATCCGTGATCGAATGACTTCGCCGCGCAACTCCCCCAAACCGCGCTTGCCTCGTTCGATTACGTCGTGACGGTAAGTGTGTTCGATCGTGTTAATCGCGGCCTGCCAGCCAGTGTGTCCCTCTGCCGCCAGACTGTATAGATTCCAGTGAGCGGCAGTGATTTTGTCATGGCTGGTGGCCTCGGATCGAATTGCTAGACAATGTTGTTCGGTCTGCTTGCGTACTTGCTTGCACATCGCGTCGGCGTTGCCATTGTTAAACGCTGATTCTGCCCAACAGTAGAGATCGTCAACCGCGATCCCGATATCGATGGGATGATCGGCGGCCGGGGTGCGACGGGCTGTCAGACGATCGATCCAAGCGTCGGGAAGGGCTGGGAGCGTGGTCGCGTCTGGCACCGCGTTTCGAAAGCTCGTACCGTTCGGTTCACAACCTGGCGGATAGAGTTGGTAGCACGTCCCTTCAGGATGGATCGAGGGCCAGACTACGGCGAAGCGATGCTTGCGTTGGATGATTTCAATATCGTTCGCAGCCTTGCCCTTCCACTCGAGGCCCGCCGGAGCGCGGTAGAACCGAATACCCGAAACTCCATCGCTGCGTGCCGAACTGATCCACGTCGATGGCAGCAGACCCAGCGCGGTTTCCAGTTCGCGAAACTGGTCGCCACCGACCTTAGTTCGGTCACCTGACCTATAGTGGTCGACGTCTATTCCGACGATTTCGTGAGCGGCATCGCCGTCGATTTCTCCCAATCGGACGCCGATGTTGGCATGAGAGAGTGCCGGATTCGCCAGCCACGCGTTGACTTGGCCATCGTCTGGGTATCGAGCGTGATTGCCGGTGTAGCCCGTTGGCGGCGGCGACTTGCGATGCTCAGGTAGTGGGATGACGCCTAGCCACCCAGCAGCACGGTAGGTCCGCGCAGCCATCTTGAAGGGACCGGCGGCAGTCATGAATCTCGCGACACTTGGTGCCGCCCGCCTAGCCGCGAAACGGCCCACCTCATCACGTCGTACTCAGATGCCAGTCTCTTCCCTGAGTAGATTCCCGACGCAAGTTCTTGGGCGTTGAAGGCCGTGACGACAGCGTTCCGCTTGACCGGCATGCCGCGATCGTTGAGGAACTTCAGCGCTCCATCCTTCGTCATGGTTGGTAACCTGCCGAGATTCTGAGCATCTAGCCACTGCTTCAGGTCGGCGGCTAGCCCGGGGGAATGCGCCGAGGGGAGTGACGATTGGTTCTTTTTTTCCATTAGTTTACTTTCCACGGAATGCCTTCCAGGGGAGGCTCATCAGTCCGCTAATACCGGACTCAAGGTTGGATGATACCGAGAATAGCGGTCCATGCACCGGGCTGTCTAGACCAATCATGATCCATTGCTAGAGTCCCTCCGGCAGTCAGTCAATACAACTCTGACCTGGCCTTATGCTGCTGAAAAGATTGGCATTTGCGCTAAGATTCGATGGGGACTATTCCCAAAGATCCAAAGCAGATCGCTTCTCTCCTTAGTAGT
>JAGQTR010000051.1 GCA_020438915.1 Mycobacterium sp. | reverse complement strand
CCGAGGCGCAGTACAAGGCGGTGGCGCGGGCGCTGCGCCAGGCCGTCGAGTACGACCCCAGGGTCAGCGGGGTGCCCTCGACCAAAGGCGCTCTGTGACAAAGAAACTCGTTGTGCTGGACTACGGGTCGGGCAATTTGCGCTCGGCGCAGCGCGCGTTGGAACGCGTCGGGGCTCAGGTCGAGGTCACGGCCGACCCGTCGGCGGCGATGGCCGCCGACGGCCTGGTGGTTCCCGGAGTAGGCGCCTTCGAGGCGTGCATGACGGGCCTGCGCAAGATCGGTGGCGAGAAGATCATCGCCGACCGCCTAGTGGCCGGACGTCCGGTGCTGGGGGTATGCGTGGGCATGCAGATCCTGTTCGCGCGGGGCGTCGAGTTCGGCGTCGAGACCATCGGTTGCGGGCAGTGGCCGGGCGCGGTTGTCCGGCTGGATGCCCCGGTGATTCCGCACATGGGGTGGAACCTCGTGGATACCCCGGCCGACAGCGTGTTGTTCCACGGGATGGATGCCGACACGCGTTTCTATTTCGTGCACTCCTATGCCGCCCAGCAGTGGGAGGGGGCTCCCGATGCCCTTCTGACGTGGGCCAACCACGAGGTGCCGTTTCTGGCCGCGGTCGAGGACGGGCCCCTGTCGGCTACCCAGTTTCATCCCGAGAAGAGTGGCGACGCCGGTGCCGCGTTGCTGGCGAACTGGGTCGGGGCGCTAAGTTGACCAGCGTGAATTCAACGCACGTGAAGTTGATCTTGTTGCCCGCGGTGGACGTCGTCGAGGGTCGCGCGGTGCGCTTGGTTCAGGGACAGGCCGGTAGCGAGACCGAGTACGGCTCGGCCCTGGATGCGGCGATGACCTGGCAGCGCGACGGTGCCGAGTGGATTCATCTCGTCGACCTCGACGCCGCCTTCGGCCGCGGGTCCAACCGGGAGTTGCTCGCCGAGGTCGTCGGTAAACTCGATGTCGCGGTCGAACTGTCGGGGGGTATTCGCGACGACGAGTCGCTGACCGCTGCGCTGGCCACCGGATGTGCGCGCGTCAACCTCGGCACGGCGGCACTGGAGAACCCGCAGTGGTGCGCCAAGGTCATTTCCGAGCACGGTGACCGGGTGGCCGTCGGTCTGGACGTCAAGAAGGACCAGGACGGAGCGGGAGAGTTTCGCCTCCGGGGCCGCGGCTGGGAAACCGACGGCGGTGACTTGTGGCCGGTGTTGGAACGCCTTGATCGCGAGGGATGTCCGCGGTTCGTCGTCACCGATGTGACCAAGGACGGCACCCTCAACGGGCCGAATCTGGAGCTGCTGACCGAGGTCGCCGGGCGCACCGACGCGTCCGTCATCGCTTCCGGCGGCGTGTCGAGCCTTGACGACCTGCGCGCGATCGCCACGTTGACCGACCGTGGCGTAGAGGGTGCGATCGTTGGGAAGGCCTTGTACGCAGGACGATTCACGTTGCCGCAGGCGCTGGCCGCGGTCGACGAGTGACCCACGATTCGCAGCAGCTCAGCGCGCTGCTCGCCACCGCAGCCGAGGTCCTCGATGCCGTCTCGGCGCAGTTCATTGCGGGCCATCGCGCCGATTCCGCAGTAGCCAAGAAAGGCAACGACTTCGCCACCGAGGTAGATCTCGCGATCGAGCGCCGCGTGGTGGCCGAACTGACCAGGCTTACCGGAATCGGAGTGCACGGCGAAGAGTTCGGCGGGGAATCGCTGGACGCCGAGTTGGTGTGGGTGCTGGACCCGATCGACGGCACGTTCAACTACGCCGCGGGCTCGCCGATGGCGGCCATCTTGTTGGGGCTGCTGGCTGACGGTGAGCCCGTCCTGGGGCTGACCTGGCTGCCGTTCACCGCGCAGCGGTACTCCGTGATGGTCGGGGAATCGGTGCGGTGCAACGGTGAGGCATTGGAGCGGTTGAAGCCCACGGCGCTGGCTGATTCCATCGTCGGGATCGGTACCTTCAACGTCGAGTCCCGAGGCCGCTATCCGGGCCGTTATCGGTCCGAGGTCCTGCAGAGTCTGAGCCGGGAGTGTTCGCGGGTGCGGATGCACGGTGCGACCGGCATCGACCTGGCCTATGTGGCGGCAGGAATCCTCGGTGGTGCGATCAGTTTCGGCCACCACATCTGGGATCACGCGGCGGGCGTGGCGTTGGTGCGGGCGGCCGGCGGCGTCGTCACCGACCTGTCCGGCAAGCCGTGGACCATCTCTTCACGCTCGGCGTTGATGGCGGCGCCGGGCGTGCACGAGCAGATGCTGGAGATCATCAGATCCGTCGGCGACCCGAAGGGCTACCTGTGAACACCGGCGACGTCGCGATCCGCGTGATCCCGTGCCTGGATGTCGATCAGGGGCGGGTGGTCAAGGGTGTCAACTTCGAAAACCTCCGTGACGCAGGCGATCCGGTCGAGCTCGCCGCGGCCTACGACGCCGAAGGCGCCGACGAGTTGACCTTCCTCGATGTGACGGCATCCTCGTCGGGCCGCGCCACGATGCTGGAAGTGGTGCGACGGACCGCCGAACAGGTGTTCATCCCTCTCACCGTCGGTGGCGGGGTCCGTTCGGTGGCCGACGTCGACGTTCTGCTGCGTGCCGGTGCCGACAAGGTCGCGGTCAACACCGCCGCGATCGCGCGTCCGGAGTTGCTTTCGGAGCTGTCGCGGCAGTTCGGCTCGCAATGCATCGTGCTCTCGGTCGACGCCCGTACGATCCCCGAGGGGGCGACGGCCACCACGTCGGGCTGGGAGGTGACCACCCATGGCGGCCGCCGCGGCACGGGCATCGATGCGATCGAGTGGGCGGCACGCGGCGCCGAACTCGGCGTGGGCGAAATTCTGCTCAACTCGATGGACTTTGATGGCACCAAGGCTGGTTTCGACCTGAAGATGCTGCGTGCCGTCCGTGGAGCGGTGTCGGTGCCGGTGATCGCCAGCGGCGGCGCCGGTGCGGTCGGTGATTTCGCGCCGGCGGTTGCCGCCGGCGCCGACGCAGTGTTGGCGGCCAGCGTGTTCCACTTCCGGGAGCTGACGATCGGCCAGGTGAAGGCGGCGATGGCGGCACAGGGGATCGTGGTGCGATGAGCCTCGATCCCGCGATCGCCCAGCGACTCAAGCGCGACGCCAACGGCCTGTTCACCGCGGTGGTGCAGGAACGCGCGACCGGACAGGTGCTGATGGTCGCCTGGATGGATGACGACGCACTGGCGCGCACCCTGAAAACACGTGAGGCGACCTACTATTCGCGTTCCCGCGCACAGCAGTGGGTCAAGGGTGCCACGTCGGGGCATACCCAGCACGTGCATTCGGTACGTCTGGACTGCGATGGAGACACGGTGCTGATCGAGGTGGACCAGGTCGGTGGCGCGTGCCACACCGGCGATCACACCTGCTTCGACGCCGATGTGTTGCTGGCTCCGGAGGACTAGCGCTTCGGGCGCGCCCAGTGTCGAGTTATGGCACGCAACCAATCCGAAAGCGTGCTCTAAGTCGACGTTCGGCGCAGCACCTCGAGCGCCTTGTCGGCGTGGGTGTCCATGCTGAACTCGCTGGCGATCACCTCGAGCACGGTGCGGTCGGTGTCGATGACGAACGTCGTGCGTTTCACCGGCATGAACTTTCCGAGTAGGCCACGCTTGACCCCGAATTGCGCGGCCACCACACCGTCGGTGTCCGACAGCAACGGGTAATCGAAGTTCTGCTGTTGGGCGAACTTCGCTTGTTTGTCGACCGGGTCGGCGCTGATACCGACCCTGCTGGCCCCGAGGGCGGCGAAATCCGCGGCAAGGTCACGAAAGTGGCAGGCCTCCTTGGTGCATCCGGGCGTCATCGCGGCCGGATAGAAGAACAACACGATCGGTCCGCCGACGAGCAGTTCAGTCAGCTTCCTGTTCGTCCCGGTCTGGTCCGGTAGTTCGAAGTCCGCCACCGTATCGCCGCGCTTGGTAGGTGTCATGGCCACAACGGTACGTCTGGGAGGATGTGTGGGTGCAGACGACCGCCACGACCTCACGTGCGGACTTCCGGACGCTTGCGGCCGAGCATCGGGTGGTTCCGGTGACCCGCAAGGTGCTCGCCGACAGCGAGACGCCGTTGTCGGCCTACCGCAAATTGGCGGCCAACCGTCCCGGGACGTTCCTGCTCGAATCTGCAGAGAACGGCCGGTCCTGGTCTCGATGGTCGTTCATCGGTGCCGGTGCCCCGTCGGCGCTGACGGTGCGTGACGGCGAGGCGGTGTGGCTGGGTGTCGCCCCCAAGGATGCGCCCGCCGGCGGGGACCCCCTGGATGCGCTGCGAAAGACGCTGACGCTGCTGGAGACTGCTACGCTCCCGGGCCTACCGCCGCTGTCTTCCGGGTTGGTCGGGTTCTTCGCCTACGACATGGTACGGCGGCTGGAGCGATTACCTGAATTGACCGTCGATGACCTGGGTCTGCCCGAGATGCTGCTGCTTCTGGCGACCGATATCGCCGCGGTCGACCACCACGAGGGCACTATCACGCTGATCGCCAACGCCGTCAACTGGAACGGCACCGATGAACGCGTCGACTGGGCTTACGACGACGCAGTGGCTCGACTCGACGTGATGACCACAGCGCTGACCGAGCCGCTGAAGTCGACGGTGGCCGCGTTCAGCCGGCCGGCACCGTCGTATCGTTCCCAGCGCACCGTCGAGGAGTACACCGAAATCGTCGACAAGCTGGTTGCGGACATCGAGGCAGGCGAGGCCTTTCAGGTGGTGCCCTCGCAGCGCTTCGAAATGGATACCGTGGCAGACCCGCTAGATGTCTACCGGATGCTGAGGGTGTCGAACCCGAGCCCGTACATGTACCTGCTCAACGTCCCCGACGATGCTGGGGGACTGGACTTCTCGATCGTCGGCTCCAGCCCTGAAGCACTGGTCACCGTCGTGGACCGGCGCGCGACGACGCACCCGATCGCCGGTACCCGGTGGCGCGGGGACAGCGAGGAGGAGGACCTGCTGCTGGAAAAGGAGCTGTTGTCCGATGAAAAGGAACGTGCCGAGCATCTGATGCTTGTCGACCTCGGCCGCAACGATCTGGGCCGGGTCTGCGCGCCGGGCACGGTGCGCGTCGAGGATTACAGCCACATCGAGCGCTACAGCCACGTTATGCACCTGGTGTCGAAGGTGACGGGCATGCTCGCCGACGACAGAACGGCCCTGGACGCGGTGGCCGCGTGTTTCCCGGCCGGGACCCTGTCCGGGGCGCCGAAGGTTCGGGCGATGGAGCTGATCGAGCAGGTCGAAATGACTCGTCGCGGCCTATACGGTGGTGTTCTGGGCTATCTCGACTTCGCCGGCAATGCCGA
>JAGQTR010000578.1 GCA_020438915.1 Mycobacterium sp. | reverse complement strand
TGATGACGCCGTCGTGGAACGGCACGTACATCCGGCGGCTCACCTGCTCCCAGAGGGCCAGTTCGGCACTGGTCAGACCGAGTTTTTCGCGCAGGTCCAGGCGGTTGGGCAGCGGCAAAAGATGCAACGCCTCGAACGCGCGGAGGATCACCCATACCGCCATCACGTTGGTGTAAGCGTTGTTGTCAATACCGTCGTAGGGCGCCTCGGGGTAGCCGGAATGGAATTCGTCGGGCCCGATCACACCGTTGATGACGAACCGTTGGCGACCTTCGTCGTAGCTCGCCAGGCTGACGAAGAAGCGGGCGATCTCGGCCAGCGTCTCGGCACCGTAGTCGATCAGATAGGCGAGGTCGCCGGTGACCTGATAGAACTTCCACGCGTTGTAGGCCACGGCGATGCCGATGTGGTGCGCGCGGGCGCTGGCGTCGGGGTTCCAGCGCCCGCTGCGCGGATTGAGGTGCAGCCGTTGACTTTCCTCGCGGCCGTCGCTGCCGGACTGCCAGGGGTACATCGCGCCGGTGTGCCCGGCCGCACGGGCGGCATGGCGAGCCTCGTCCAGTCGCCGGTACCGGTACCTGAGCAACGACCGGGTGACCATCGGCAACCGCAGGTTGAGCACCGGAAAGATGAACAGCTCGTCCCAGAATATGTGTCCCCGGTATGCCTCACCGTGCAGTCCACGCGCCGGAACTCCGGCGTCGACATCGTCGGTGTTGGGCGAAACCGTCTGCAGCAGGTGCAACAGATGTAGCCGCAGAATCCGCAATTCATCGCCGAAGTCATCGAATTCGATGGACAGCCGCTCCCACAGGTGCATCCAGTCGGTCAGATGCCCGGCGAGCAACTCGTCGAATCGGGGCAGCCGGGTCACCCAGCGTGCAGCGTTGACCGCGGGTTCGGCCATCGCGACGTCACGCCCGGTGTAGACGGTCACCACCTTCTCCACCGTGACCCGGTCACCGGCCGACGACCGCACCGCCATGTCGTGGCCGATTTCGGAGCCGCGGTCGAAAAGGTGGAACGTGGCCGGCACCGGCGCGCCGTCGCGCCACACCGTGTTGCGGGCCGCCATGGCGATGGGGATCCGGGACTGGGTGGTCTGAGTCGTCAGCAGCACCGTGCCCTCGCCGATCTCCCGCTTGTCCACCGGTCCCAGATGCTGAGCGTCGAGGTCCCGGTAGCGCTCGACCAGCGAGTTCGTCACGCCCCCATCCAGAGTGGAGCGGAACTCGATGACGCCCGACCAATCCTCGGGCACGACCGTCGTTTCCAGCGCGCCGACGTGGGGCAGGTGCATCGCCACGAACCGCCGCTGCCTCAGCGCACTCGTGCGGCCGGCGTCATCGGTGAAACGCACCTCCCGGGTCAGCACCGCGCCCCGAAGGTCGACAGTCTGGCGGTACGACAGCACTTCCACCGCGTCGATGTCGAACCAGGCGCCGCCGTCGATCCGAAAGGTCAACCCAAGCCAGTTGGGCAGGTTGACCAGGCTTTCGTTGTCGATCTCGGTGCCGGAGACTTCGTCGACGAGGCGGTTGAAAACCCCCGCGGCGTAGGTTCCGGGGTAGTGCACCTGTCCGGCCCTGCTCTCCGGTGCCGCCCCCCTGGTGGCGAAGTAGCCGTTTCCCAACGTGCACAACGCTTCCCGGAGCTTCTCGTTCTGAGGGTCGTAGCCTTCGAAAACATAGTCCCACGCCTTGCTCGACACCTGTTGTTTGTAGGCCAGCCATTGAGAGCCGCGCTCGATGAACTCGCGCACCTGCTCGGGGCTACGAAGTGTGAAGCGGGCAGCGGTCTTTCGGTCACCGTCCTCGTCGTGCCCGACGACGATCCCGATGCCGTCGAGCCGAACCGCGTCGAAGGCGTCCTCGTCGGTGAGGTCGTCGCCGATGTAGATCGGCAGCAGCGAGCCGGACGGGTCGATCCGGCCGCGTATCCAGGCCAGCGTGGTTCCCTTGTCCCAGTCGATGTCGGGCCGCAGCTCGACGAGCATTCGACCGCCGGTGACTCGCAGGCCATCTCGGGCCCCGACCGTATGCGCGGCCGCCACGACTTCGCCCACCCGGTCGCCGGCGACCTGGCGGTAATGCACCGCGACGGCAAATCGCTTGTGCTCGACGCGCACCCCCGGGATCTGGGCCAGGGTCTGGCCCAGATCGGCGGCGGCTTGCTCAAGGATGGGGATGAACACCGCCGCGGCGTCGTTGCAGTGATAGGAACCATCCGGCTCGGTCAATTCGAAGCCGTGGCTGCCTGCGTACCACACACCGGGAATGTTCACCCGGCCGCGGACGTCCTCGAGGTCGCGACCGCTCAGCACGGCCACCGGTGATGCCTGCGCGACGAATTTCAGCGCCTCGGCGGCACCCTCGACCAGGCACGCCGCGCTGGGATCGGACACGATGGCCGACAGTGTTCCGTCGTAGTCGAGGAACAGCATTGAATCGCGCGCCCCGGTGATGCCGACCAGCTGACCATAGGATTCCAGCGCGTTCGGCAGTTCGGAGATGCGGGTGTCCCCGGTCCGGACGGCGACGTCGGCCAGATCGGACACCACGACGTCGGCGCCGGCGCGCGTCAGTTCGTCGGCCCGGGCAGCATCGATGCCGATGCCGATGACGAGGGCGAACCCGCCGTCGCGACCCGCGGCTACCCCGGCCTCGGTGCGTTCGAGGACGACGCAGCGTTGCGGACGTACCTCGAGTTCACGGGTGACTCCGGCCAGCACCTGCGGGTCGGAATCGTTCTGCACGCAGACATCGAAGAGGTCGCCGAGTCCGGCGTCGGTCAGCTCGCGCCGAAAATGGGGGCGCGAGGAGTGGGCCGCCGTGGCGACACCGGCCCGGCGCAACTTGCGGGCCAGATCGACGGCCG
>JAGQTR010000050.1 GCA_020438915.1 Mycobacterium sp. | reverse complement strand
CGACCCGCCGCGGCCGAATGGGATGAGCGCGAGGAGATGCCGTGGCCGATCATCCAGGAAGCGGCCAAGGTGGGCCTGTACTCCATGGAGCTGTTCGCCGAGCAGGCGGCCGAGCCCTCCGGTCTGGGCATGATCGTGGTGTTCGAGGAAATGTTCTGGGGAGATGCCGGCATTGCGCTGGCCATCCTCGGCACCGGGCTGGCGGCGGCCTCGCTGGCCGCCAACGGGACCGCCGAGCAGCTCGGCGAATGGCTGCCGCAGATGTTCGGCACCGTCGACGAACCCGAGGTGGCGGCATTCTGCTCCTCAGAACCCGGCGCCGGATCCGACGTCGGCGCGATCCTCACCCGCGCCCGCTACGACGAGGCCACCGATGAGTGGGTGCTCAACGGAACCAAGACCTGGGCCACCAACGGTGGGATCGCCAACGTCCACATCGTGGTCGCCTCGGTGTACCCGGAGCTGGGCACCCGCGGGCAGGCGTCGTTCATCATTCCGCCCGCCACCCCCGGGCTGAGCCAGGGCCAGAAGTTTCTCAAACACGGAATCCGCGCCTCGCACACCGCCGAGGTGGTACTCGACGACGTGCGTCTCCCCGGACGTTTCATCGTCGGCGGCAAGGAGAAGTTCGACGCACGTATCGCCAAGGTGCGCGACGGCCGGAAGGCCGCCGGGCAGGCAGCTATGGCTACCTTCGAGCGGACCAGACCGACCGTGGGCGCGATGGCCGTCGGGGTGGCCAGGGCCGCCTACGAGTATGCCCGGGATTACGCCTGCGAACGCGAGCAGTTCGGACGCAAGATCGGCGAGTTCCAGGCGGTCGCGTTCAAGCTGGCCGACATGAAGGCCCGTATCGACGCCGCCCGTCTGCTGGTCTATCGCGCCGGATGGATGGCACGCAACGGCAAGGAGTTTGGGTCGGCCGAGGGGTCGATGGCCAAGCTGGTGGCCAGCGAGACGGCCGTGTATGTCACCGACGAGGCGATCCAGATCCTCGGCGGCAACGGCTACACCCGCGAGTACCCCGTCGAACGCATGCATCGCGATGCCAAGATCTTCACCATCTTCGAGGGCACCAGCGAGATCCAGCGGCTGGTGATGGCCCGCGCGATCACCGGTCTGCCGATTCGCTGACCACTGCGAGTTCGGCGCGCAGAAATACCGCCGCGGTCGCATTGCGCGCCCGATTTGTTCAGGCGCGGCCGGTGACGATGTCGACGAACAGCGCATGCACCCGACGGTCACCGGTCATCTCCGGATGGAAGGCGGTCGCGAGGTTGCGGCCCTGCCGCACGGCCACGGCGTGCCCGGCCGCGCGGGCCAGCACCTGCACGCCGGGCCCTACTCGCTCCACCCACGGTGCCCGGATGAACACCGCGCGGACCGGACCCTCGAGCCCGCCGAACGCGACGTCCTCCTCGAATGAGTCGACCTGGCGCCCGAAAGCGTTGCGGCGCACGGTCATATCGATCGCCATCAACGGCATGGCTTCGCGTCCGGGAACGCCGGCGTCGAGAATTTCAGAGGCCAGCAGGATCATCCCGGCGCATGACCCGTAGGCGGGCAGGCCCTCGGCCAGTCGGGCACGCAACGGTTCCATGAGTTCGAACTCGCCCAGCAGGTGACTCATCGTGGTGGACTCACCGCCGGGAATCACCAGCGCGTCGACGGCGTCGAGCTCACTGGGCCGGCGAACGGTGACCGCCTCCGCCCCGGCGGCGCGCAGCGCCGCGAGGTGCTCGCGGGTGTCACCCTGCAGCGCGAGGACCCCGATCCGGAGAGTCACCCGCGGCCGGGAGTGAAGTCGCGGGCGTAACGGGTGAGGCCCTCCTGCATCACCGCCGCGACCATCTCGCCGTACTGGTTGAAAATCTTGCCCTGCGTCAGCGAGCGACCCCCGCACGCCGAGGGCGAGGACTGGTCATACAGCAGCCATTCGTCGGCCCGAAAAGCCCGCATGAACCACATCGCGTGATCCAACGACGCCACCATCAGGTGCTGTCGCTCCTCGAGGTGATTGACCTGGGCCGAGCCCAACAACGTCAGATCGCTCATATAGGCCAGTGCGCAGATGTGAAGTACACGGTCGTCGGGCAGCGGATCGCGGTGCCGGAACCACACCTGCTGCTGCGAGGCCTTGTCTTCGCGCGTGCTGAGCAGCTCCCGAGGAATGATCCGCACGTCCCACTCGTCGAACTGCCGGAAGCTGGCGTCGTCGAACACCCGGCTGGCGGTCTTGAAGTCGGGGATGTCATCGGGTGGCGGCGCCGCCGGCATCACATCCTGATGCTCAATGCCGCTCTGATCAGCCTGGAACGACGCCGACATCGAGAA
>JAGQTR010000577.1 GCA_020438915.1 Mycobacterium sp. | reverse complement strand
GAGCAGGTCATCGAGGCCCAGGAGCTCGAGCGGCGGCGGCTGGCCGGCGACATTCACGACGGTATCTCCCAGCGCCTGGTCACGCTGTCCTACCGCCTCGACGCGGCCGCTCAGGCAGTTGACGATCGTGTTGCGTTGACCGAGCAACTCGACCGAGCGCGTGAATTGGCCCAGCTGACCCTGCAGGAGGCCCGCGCCGCCATCAGTGGCTTACGCCCACCCGTGCTGGACGACCTGGGGTTGTCCGGCGGGCTGGCGAGTCTGGCGCGCTCCATCCCGCAGGTCCACATGGACTTGAAAATCGACACCGATCTCGCCGAGACGCGGCTGCCCGACCACATCGAGCTTGCGCTGTACCGCATCGCCCAGGAGTGCCTGCAGAACGTCGTCAAGCATGCCAAGGCCACGCGCGCCCGGTTGACGTTCGCGTTGGACCAAGGTGACCACGGACAGGTCGCGCGGCTTGAAATCGTCGACAACGGTATTGGTTTCGACACCTTGGAACATCCGCTGGGCAGCGACGAGATGGGCGGCTACGGCCTGTTGTCGATGGCCGAGCGGGCCGAGATCGTCGGCGGCAGACTCAATATCCGGTCGCGTCCGGGCAGCGGGACCGCGGTCACCGCCACCATCCCGGTTCCCTCAGGCAAATAGGCGGATCACCCTATTCGCTCGCGAGAGTGAAGCCACGGCTGTTGTTGCCACCCCCATCACAGCCCCAATGATATTTCGCGACCAGCACGGGTCAGAAATCGCCGGCGGTGCGGCGCAGGGTCTGGATCGACTCGGAAAGCGTTCGTGACTCTTCGTCGGACATCCCGATGTCGGCGAAGACGCTCTCGTTCAACGTCACAGTCGCATCCTCGACCGTCGACCGGCCCAGTCCGGTGATCTGCACCAGCGTGGTGCGGCCGTCGGTGGGATGCGGTAGCCGCTCTACCAGTCCGTCGGATTCCAGCCGCCGGATGGCGTGGGTGACGCTGGTGAGGTGTACCTGGAGCCGGTCTGAGGCTTTGGTGATGGGCAGCGCGCCGGTGCGGCTGAAGGCCAGCAGCCGGAGCAACTCGAACCGAGAAAAGGTCAGGTCGTAGGGGCGCAGCGCGGCCTCGACGCGGGCGAGCAGGATCTGATGGGCACGCATCACCGACGTGACCGCAACCATGCCGTCGGCCACGTCTGCCCATCCGGAGCGTTCCCAGTTCATCCGCGCCACCGCGATCGGATCGCGCTTCGCCGGGGACGCCACCTCAGCCCGGCGCCGCGGTCAGAATCCGGGGTCCGTCGTCGGTGACGGCGACGGTGTGCTCCCAGTGCGCGGCGCGGGAGCCGTCGGCGGTCACCACGGTCCACTCGTCGGAGAGGACGACGGTCTTGGTGCTGCCGAGGGTGAGCATGGGTTCGATGGCCAGCACCGAACCCGGTACCAGGTAGGGCCCGCGTCCGGGCGAACCCTCATTGGGCAGGAACGGATCCATGTGCATCTGCCGTCCGATGCCGTGGCCGCCGTACCCAGCGACGATGCCGAACTTGCGGTCGTAGCGCGCCTCGGCGGCCCGGGTGCCGAGCTCGATCGCGTGGGAGACGTCGGTCAGGCGGTTGCCCGGGACCATGGCGGCGATACCTGCTTCCATGGACTCTCGAGTGGCACCTGAGAGCGCCGCGTCGACGGCGATGACCGCCTCGATGCCGAAGGTGAGCGCCGAGTCGCCGTGCCACCCGTCCA
>JAGQTR010000049.1:9926-13512 GCA_020438915.1 Mycobacterium sp. | reverse complement strand
TCGAGCTGATGCTCGCCGACCTCACGTGTGACAGGTTCCGTCGGGTCCGTGTCTCATACGTGATCGCTGCCGACGGCGGATCGAGTTCCATTCGCGGACAACTGAATATCGGATTTGGTGGGCAGACATTTTCCGAACGTTGGATTGTCATAGACACCAAGGTGCTCAATGAATGGCCGGGCCATGACCAGTTGCGATTCCACTGCAACCCCGAGCGGCCCATGGTCGATTGCCCCACCCCGCTTGGGCATCACCGCTGGGAGTTCCCGGTGCACGATGAGGAAGACGAGAAGGATCTGCTAACCGAGGACGCGATCTGGAAGGTGATCTCCCGCCAAGGCATCACCAAAGATCACGTCGAGATCCTGGGCTTCGCCTGCTACAGCCATCACGTCCGATTCGCCGACAGGTGGCGGGTAGGGCGGGTCTTTCTCGCTGGAGACGCGGCTCACGCGATGCCACCGTGGATCGGACAGGGCATGTGCGCCGGCGTGCGTGATGTGGCCAACCTCTGCTGGAAACTCGACGCCGTGCTGCAGGGATCGCTGCCCGAATCGGTGCTGGACAGCTATCAGGACGAGCGACTCCCGCACGTCAAGGAAGTCACCGACCGCGCGGTCAAGACCGGCAAACTCATCATCGAACGCAACTCGCTGCGCGCCGCGGTTCGCAACCATTTCTTCCGGACAGCGACCAAGGTGCCATATTTCGCCACCTGGTTGCGTGAACACCGGTGGCTCCCTGATGCCCGCCACCGCAACGGCCTGCTGGCCCCCAACGGCAATCCGGCTGTCGGCTGGCTGCTGCCGCAGCCGTGGGTCATCGATGAAAAGTCCGACAGGGTACGCCTCGACGACGTGATCGGCGGTCGGTGGGCGGTGCTGCACACCGGGTCGGTATCCCGCTGGCAAACATGGAGTTCCGCCGGCGTACCGGTCATCGGGATCGCCCCGGCCGGCAGCGCTGCCGCCGCCGACCGCATCGTCGACCACGACGGAGCGCTGACCCGCTGGCTGGCGAAGAAGAAGGCATCCGTCGTCGCCGTGCGACCGGACGGGTTCGTCTATGCCGCCGCCGGTGGCGACCAGGCTCTACCCCCACCCCCGCCGGGATTCACCGCACGCGTGATCCACCAGATGAAAGACGGAAAATGAAGAGCGAAGCAACATCCCCTGAGCGATTCTCGGCGACCGCACCGACCGCACCGACCGGCCGCCCACCGGCCGCCTCCGAGTACATGGTGCGTATCAACAGCGCCGAGCTGTTCGTGACCGATACCGGCGGGGACGCGCCACCTGTGGTCATGCTCCACGGCGGTGGACCGGGCGCTTCGGGGGTGTCGAACTATTCGCGGAACATCGACGCGCTCGCCCGGTCCTACCGGGTCATCGTGCCCGACATGCCGGGCTACGGCCGATCGACCAAGTTCGTCGACCACAGTGACCCCTTCGGCTACCTGGCCGATATTGTCCGCGGCCTGCTGGACGAATTGGACCTCAGCACAGCGCATCTGGTGGGTAACTCCTATGGGGGCGCAGCAGCGCTTCGGCTGGCCCTTGACACGCCAGACCGTGTCGGCAAGCTCATTCTGATGGGTCCCGGCGGTATCGGCACCACCAGGGGCTTACCAACCAAAGGCCTGAAAAGCCTGCTGTCTTATTACGGGGGTGGAGGCCCCAGCCGGGAAAAGCTGGCCGCGTTCATCCGAACCTATCTCGTGTACGAGGGCACCGCGGTTCCCGATGACCTGATCGACCTGCGCTACCAGGCGTCCACCGATCCCGAGGTGGTCGCCAATCCGCCCTTGCGGCGGCCATCGGGTCCACGCACGTTGTGGCGCATGGACTTGACCCGCGACAAGCGCCTCGGGCAACTGCCCAACCCCACGCTGGTGCTGTGGGGTCGCGAGGACAAGGTCAACCGCCCATCGGGTGGCCCGCTGCTGCTGAACCTACTGCCCAACGCCCAGCTGGTGATGACGTCGCACACCGGCCATTGGCTGCAGTGGGAACGGGCTGGGCTGTTCAACCAGCTGGTCACCGACTTTCTGCAGTCCGACTCAGCCCTGGTGATCTCATGACCGCGCCACCGGGATCGGTGTTCGGAAAAGTCCATCTCGGCTACGTCGTGATCGAGACCGAAAAGTTCACCGACTGGCGGCGATTCGGCCGTGACGCTATCGGCATGCATCTCGACGAGACCCTGAAGGACACGATGCGCTTTCGTCTCGACGAGGACGAATGCCGCTTCCTGCTGCAGCGTGGGCCGGCCGAGGATGTCAGCGCCCTGGGGTGGAAGGTCGACGACCACCACACGTTCGACAAAATCGAGGCCCGGATTCGCAGCCACGGCGTCCCCCTCAGCGATGGATCGACCGAAGATGCGGCGCTGCGCGGGGTCGAACGATTCATCCGCTTCCCCGGACCCAATGGGTTGAACCAGGAGATGTATGTCAACGCCCGCCAGACGACCGACTCGCTTCAGATGGTCGCGCAGCACGGATTCGTCACCGGCGACGGCGGCTTGGGCCATGTCGCCGTCGCGACCAAGAAGCCGCATCAGATGCGCGGCTATTACTCCGCTGTCTTCGATGCGCGCCTCAGCGACTACATCGATGAAACGATCAGCGGGCTGAAGTTCAAGATCCGGTTTCTGAGGGTCAATGAACGTCACCACTCCGTGGCCATCGCCGCGGTCAACCGACTACCGATCAATCCCATTCGTACCCACATCCAGCACCTCAACACCCAAGTGGCCGCCCTCGACGACATGACGCTGTCCTATCAGCGAGTGAGGGAACTCGGATTCGAGATGGCGCTCACGGTTGGCCAGCACACCAACGACAAGGAACTTTCCTACTACGCTCAGACCCCGTCGGGATTCGAGTGGGAGGTCGGCTGGAATCCCATCGTCGTCGACGAAACGACCTGGGAACCCACTACCCATCAAGGCATCAGCATCTGGGGCCACACACCCGAGGGGCAGACGATCATCGACGTCTTCAAGCGATTCAAGACCGGCGCACGATCTGTGCTGCATCGCGAGGACGCCGTGGCCGCACTCGCAGGCCCCGGCATCCCGGACGACTGAAGGCGCGACCCGGCCGGAGGCGTCTCCCCGCGAAGAGGAAACCGTGCGGCCGGACTTGTTGCACCACCGTTGACTACGGGGATGTCCGATTCCGCGGCCCAGGTCGCGCTAGGGTGCTTCGATCGGCCGCAGCGAACGTGCCGTAAGGAAAGTTGAGTACATCCATGACCGCAGCAGCAGAGACGTCGGCGCTCGAATCCCGGGTCGGCCACTACTACCAGATGGACGGCACCTACCTGGTCGGCCGTGAGAAGCTCCGCGAATACGCCCGCGCAGTGCAGGACTACCACCCCGCGCACTGGGACATCGCGGCCGCGGCCGAGCTGGGTTATTCCGACCTGGTCGCGCCGCTGACGTTTCCCTCGACCCCGGGCATGACCTGCAATCGCCGCATGTTCGAACAGGTCGTCGTCGGCTACGACACCTACATGCAGACCGAGGAAGTCTTCGAGCAGCACCGCCCGATCGTCGCGGGCGACGAACTGCACGTCGACGT
>JAGQTR010000049.1:7971-9872 GCA_020438915.1 Mycobacterium sp. | reverse complement strand
CGATGCTGCCGGGGAGCGGGTACACACCCTGCACACGACTGTCGTCGGCGTCACCGCCGAGGACCTAGATCCGACGATCAAGACCGCCGTGCAGAACGCGATGATGCACGACGTCGACTTTTCCGGAATCGGCACCTTCGACACCGAGTACCACAAGACAGTGCGTCCTGCCGGCGAGGTTCGGATCTCCGAGGGGGGCGCACACCGCACGCCGGGGACGCCGTCCTTCGACGACGTGCAGGTCGGCGACGAGCTTCCGACCCACCACACCCGGCTGTCGCGGGGCGATCTGGTGAACTATGCCGGGGTGGCCGGCGACGCCAACCCCATTCACTGGGACGAAGACATCGCCAAGCTGGCCGGCCTACCCGATGTGATCGCCCACGGAATGCTCACCATGGGTCTGGGTGCCGGCTTCGCGTCCGCCTGGTCGGGTGACCCCGGTGCCGTTACCCGCTACGCGATTCGGCTCTCCGCGCCGGCGATCGTGTCGGCCACCGAGGGTGCCGATATCGAGTTCGGCGGCCGGATCAAGTCGCTGGACCCGACCACCCGCACCGGTGTCGTTCTGGTCACCGCCAAGTCCGCGGGCCGGAAGATCTTCGGTCTGGCGACATTGAACGTCCGTTTCCGCTGAGCGCGGAGTGTTGGATCGGCGTAGCTCCGGCCCGGCGGCAGCGGCACCCTCGCTCCTCTTGACAGCGTGCTGTCAGTTCTTGTGATGCTATGCTGTCAAAATGCGTACCACCGTGACGCTGGACGATGACACTCTGGCGTTGATCAGGAAGCGGATGGCCGAGCGGGGTACGTCTTTCAAGAAAGCCCTCAACGACGCGATCCGGGAGGGCGCGGCCCGAAGGCCTGCGCCGCCGGCGTTCACGACCCGTAGCAAGAACCTCGGTGTTCCGGCGGTGAATCTCGACCGTGCGCTGCAGCTGGCCGCGGAGTTGGAGGACGAGGAGCTCATCCGTCGGCTCCGGCGAGACGCATGAAGATCGTCGATGCGAATGTCCTTCTCTATGCGGTGAATTCGGCCGCCGATCACCATGAGGAAAGTCGGCGCTGGCTCGACGGCGCCCTGTCGGGTACCGACATCGTCGGATTCGCATGGGTACCATTGCTGGCCTTCATCCGACTGACGACCAAACAAGGGCTGTTTCCGTCGCCGCTGAAGCCTGCCGAAGCGATGGCCCAGATCAAGGACTGG
Source organism: Mycobacterium sp. (assembly GCA_020438915.1). Classification (GTDB taxonomy): domain Bacteria; phylum Actinomycetota; class Actinomycetes; order Mycobacteriales; family Mycobacteriaceae; genus Mycobacterium. Next base: position 8,665 of record JAGQTR010000049.1, on the reverse strand, counting down.
TGCGCGGCGCCGAGTGCTGTCCTCGTCAACCCGACAGCTCGGCACGCAGATGTGCTGTCCGGGCTGGTGGCACGGGTGGGGGCCGGAGGCAACTTGGTGAACGACGCCCACTTGGCTGCGCTTGCCATCGAACACCGAGCCAGCATTGTCAGCTACGACGCCGACTTCGGCAGGTTCGACGGGTTACGTTGGGATACACCCGAATCACTGCTTGCTTGACCGCCGTCGCAAGTACACGCGGTGGTTCAGGGGGCAACCAGTTCGTCGATCTGGTTGATCGCCGATGAGGCTCCCTCGATCACGCCCATGTCCAACACCTGTTGAAGCACCTCGGCCGACTCGTAGGTGCTGACGTAGGTGACACGGGTGCCGCCGTCGCGCGCGCTAAAGGTGAAGACATTCACCGAAACGGGCATGGCGGGGTCGGGGTTCAAGTTCCGGTCGGCGAAACCGTCGACGAACGAGAAGCTTGTGGGCTCGTCGACGGAAGTGATCTTCCAGTATCCGGCGTGCTTTTCGCCATCGGGCATGGTCATGTAGTAGGTGGTGCGGCCGCCGGCGGAAAGATCATGATCGACGACGGTCGCCGGACAGGTAGGCGGTCCCCACACCTTCTCCAACTGACGCGGGTCGGCGTAGACCTGCCAGATTCGCTCCACCGGCGCGGCGAAGTCGGCGGTGATGGTCAGGGTCA
>JAGQTR010000049.1:0-7867 GCA_020438915.1 Mycobacterium sp. | reverse complement strand
ATGTGTCCACGCCAAACCTGTTCCAGTTCGGTGAGCATGGACGCAACCGACCGCACAGCAGCCACCTCCCCGCTGGCCAGCTGCTCGCGACCACTGCGTCGCTTGGTGAGCAGACCCGACTTTTCCAGCACGGCGACATGCTTCTGCACCGCCGCAAAGCTCATCTCGTATTTCGCCGCGAGTGCGGAAACCGAGTGCTCTCCGGCCAGCACCCGACGTGTGATGTCACGCCGGGTGCGGTCGGCAAGTGCGTGGAACAGGGCGTCGGCCCGGTCCTCGTCCTCGTCGGTCACACTCTCAACATACAACCATTCGGTTGTAGATTGTCAAGTAGTGGATGCCGCCGGATGCGATCGTCCTGCGCGGTTTTCAGCGGAGACGGCTACCGTCGGTCCGGTGACCACGGTGTCGAGATTGCGCTTCCCCCGGGTCTGCGCGGTTGCCGGCGTGTTGCTCATCGCTGCAGCCCCTTCGTGCGGACAAGCAGCGCAACCGACGCGGGCTCCTACACCGATCGACGCCGCACCGACATCGGCCGCGCCGAGATCAACACCGCCCAGTGTGGCGCCGGCACCGGAATTCGCACCGGTCTCGCAGTTGGTGAACGACGCGATAGCAGCCCACCGGATGCCGGGTGCGGTGGTTCAGATCGGCCACGCCGGGACGATCGTGTTCCGGCAGGCATTCGGCTCGCGCAAGCTCGCCGGCGAACCAGGCTTGGACGGGTCGCCCGCCCCCGCTGAGCCGATGACCGAGGACACCATCTTCGATCTGGCGTCATTGACGAAAAGCCTGGCGACGGCGACCGCGGTCCTGCAGCTCGTCGAACAAGGCCGACTTCAGATTGACGAACCGCTGCAGACGTACCTTCCCGATTTCAACCCCACCGGTGACCCCCGACGTGCTCAGGTGACGCTGCGGATGTTGCTCACGCACACCTCCGGCATCGCGGGTGACCTGAGTTTGGACGGCCCCTGGGGGCTGGACAGTGCCGACAAGGCGGACGGCGTACGCCGTGCGCTGGGCGCGTGGGTGGTGTTCGATCCGGCAAGCCAATTTCACTACTCCGACATCAACTTCATCCTCCTGGGCGTGCTGATCGAGAAGATCACCGGCGAGCCGGTGAACATCTACGTTCAGCACAACGTGTTCGATCCGCTTGACCTGTATGACACCCATTACTTACCTGCGGCCAAAGCGTGTGGGGCGCAACAGATCCGGGGCAACGCGCTCGCCCCCGATGAAAATGGACACGAGGTGGGCGACTGTCCGGCAGGTACGTGGAGCACCGCGATCCTGGCGCGGGTCGCGCCCACGGCGCGTGACGAAGACAGCAGAGACGATCCGGGCAGAAACCCTAACTACGGCAACCTGCTTCGCGGCACCGTCCACGATCCGACGGCACGCCGCATGGGTGGGGTGACCGGAAGTGCCGGGGTTTTCTCCACGGTGCACGACCTCGGCCTGTACGCGCAGGCTCTACTCGATCGACTCGCCGACCGCCCCAGCACGTTTCCGCTGACGCGGTCGACCCTGGAATCAATGACGACGCCGCAGCAACCCGGACACAACGCCGGACAACTCCGAGCGGCGAACAACGCCGCGCGGGAGGCGATCGAAAGGACACCCAACACCGCCGATCCCCTTCTTGCGCCCAACTATCCGGCAATACCCGGACTGAACCTACGTGGCTTCGGGTGGGATATCGACACGGTCCAGTCCAGACCGCGCGGCATGATTTTTCCTATCGGCAGCTTCGGCCACACCGGGTTCACCGGAACAACGCTGTGGATCGACCCGGGGTCCGATACCTACGTGATCGTCCTGGCGAACGTGATCCATCAGCGCGGCGGTCCGCCGATCGCCAGGCTGAGCGGGGAAGTGGCCACCGAGACGGCCCGGGCCCTGCACCTCTACGGCACTTAACCGCCGACAGGGCCCGGCCGGCCTTCGTCACGCTTCGTGATCTCCGCTGCGCTCGTCCCACAACACTTTTCCGCCATGACGGATCGTCTTCATTCGGACGCAGCCGTCGTGGTAAACATGTCGGACCTCACGGCAACCGCAGGCATACCTGACGTCGTCGTAGATAAGGCCGGCGTCGTCGTCTTCGAGATGGTGATCGCCATCTGCGGCTCGCCCGCAGGGCGCTTTTCGCTTCGTGAAGTACGTCGTGGCAGCAACCATCGGAGGACTCCCTTCAATTGAAAGTGTGATTTGTTGCGAACGGGCGACTTTGCTCGTGTGCAGGCTTGCGGCGCTGAACTTTTCTCGGCGTGGTGAATCGGAGGGTTCTGCGCTGGTGCGATGCGTGCTATACCGTCACCGGGTACCCGGGTGAACGGCTCCCTACAGGTGAGCACCCATGGTGTCGTTTTGCGCCCGCGAACACCTATGAGCGCAATGCCAGGCCGGGTGCCCTTCAGCGGAAACGACTGTCATCACGGGCTCCTTCCTCCCACATTCCCGGGGTGTTGTTGCGGCTTCCAAAGGGCAGCGTGCTTGGTGAACCTGTGCGCAACCACAAGCTTTAGCCGTGAACATGCTGAGACGTTGTGTGGCTGGGCTTAGTCGACACCACGAGCGGCTGGCGTGCTGTCGCAGTTCCCGCACGCCGATGCGGTCGCCCGTGCCGCGGCCGGGATCAGGATCAGGATCAGGAGACGGTGACGTGAACGTGGTTGAAATGATTCGCCACCCGCCACATCGAGTATGCGACCCCGAACCGACCCGCCTGACTTTGAACGTCGGCATTGATGACATCGCCCAGCGCCATGTCCGAGCCGATCATGATGTCGATCGCGCGGCCGCTGGGGTGATCCGGCAGCGAGTCCGCGCGCACGCCACCGATGGACTGGACACCGGGGTAGGTGGCCATGATGTAGGCCGCGAGCGCCCTCGCATTGGGGACCAGACCGCCCATCCCGGCCGTGGGAATAGCCGCCCCCGGACCCAATGCCGCCTGCATGGCGGGAGTGAGCACGGCATAGCTGGCCTTGACCACCGCGACCTGCGTCTGTAGCTCGGACTGTTTCTTCTGTAGGTCTGCGCGCACCGCGGCCGCGGCGTCGGCGGCTGCCTTGGCGTCGGCGGCCGATTTGGCCGAGGCAGCCTCGGCTGCCTGCGCCTCCTGCTCGACCTGACGGAAGCTCTGCAGCTGCTCGGACATCGTGGTGGCCATCACCCGCTGGACGGAGAGCTTGTCGATGAAGTTCTGCGGTGACGGGGCAGTCAGGATCGCGTAGAAGCCCTCCGTGCGTCCGCCCGTGTAGACCGCGGCAGCGAGCTTGTCCACCGCAGCCTGGCGGGGCGCAACCTGGGCCCTCGCGGCCTGCAGCGCTGCCAGATCGTCGGCATGTTTCTTGTCTGCCTCACCTTGCAACTGCAGCTTTTGGTCGAGGTCCGCCTGGGCGGTCTGCACCGTCTCGAGCAGCTGTTCCGCTTGCCGGGACAACTCGTTGAAACTTGCGACGTTGTCCTGACCAGGGTCGGCATGTGCCACGCCACCCCACACAGCGCCGAGGGCCGCGAGTCCGACAAGCACCCCAACGACCGGCTTGTAGGCAGCGGATTTCGACACAAACGGGTGGTGAAATTTCAAGACTGCGCATCCTTTGACTGGTGTCGACCGTCTTCGTCGAACTGCCTGTCCATGAACTTCGGCCTCGAGCAGGCTACGAAAAGGGCGTCGGCTTTGTCCAACCAGAGGAATAAGAATTGTCTCAGAACTGAGCCTCGAGCCATCGATGCCGACGTCGACCGCCGATCGGCTCGCCGACGCGTGATCTCCCTTTGCCCAGATCGCGGCGCCGGCCTGACACCTGACTGGTTCAAGGTGACGCCATCGCCGAGCTGATGCGATGAGTTCCCATAGTCGCGTGGGTCTACCTAAAAGAACCCTTCATCCTGCGACGAGGCAGAGGAGATCTCGCATGCAGAAAATTGTTCCCCACCTCTGGTTCGACAAGGAAGCCATCGCGGCAGCCGAGTTCTATGTCAGCGTGTTTCCTCGTTCCCGCATCACGACAACCGCGACATTGAGCGACACACCAGGCGGCGACAGCGCTGTCGTGTCGTTCAACCTGAACGGGCACGACTTCATGGCCATCAGCGCCGGACCGATGTTCACCATCCATCCGTCGATATCGTTCATGGTCAACTTCGACCCGGGCACCGATCCTCGGGCCAGGCAGCACCTCGACGAGATCTGGGAAAAGCTGGCCGACGGAGGGGTCGCGCTGATGCCGCTCGACAAGTATCCGTTCAGCGCGCGCTACGGCTGGGTTCAGGACCGTTTCGGTGTGACATGGCAGCTGATCCTGACCGATCCCCAGGGCGAGCCGCGCCCGTACTTCCTGCCGTCGCTCATGTTCGCCGGCGAACAAACCAATCGCGCCCAAGAGGCAATCGACTTCTACCGAGAAACGTTCCACAATTCCGAGCTCGGCACGGTAGCGCGATACACCGAACAAACCGGCCCGGCCAACGAGGGCTCGCTGATGTTCGCCGATTTCATGCTGGAGCAGCAGTGGTTCGCCGCCATGGACTCCGCAGCAGAACAGGACTTCACCTTCAACGAGGCGATCTCACTGCTCGTCAACTGTGACGGCCAGGAAGAGATCGACTACTACTGGGAGAGGCTGTCTGCAGTTCCGGAATCCGAACAATGCGGCTGGCTGAAAGACAAGTTCGGACTGTCCTGGCAGATATCGCCGACTGTCATGCACGACATGCTGGCCACCGGCACCCGCGACCAAGTCGCCCGCGTCACTGCGGCTTTCATGCCGATGAAGAAGCTTCAGATCGCCGAACTCGAAGCCGCGTATCGACTGGGCTAACGCGCCGCAGACTCTGGATCCTTCAGATGATCGAGGACAACCGCCTTCCCGGCGCCCGGGGGCCGCCCCAAAGCGGGTCGCTTCCCGGGGCCCTGCCCGTATCCTCGGCCCATGAGTGCGACGTTTAACAAGACCAGGACGATCGAACAACGGCGTCAAGCGGTGTCCAACCTGTTCGACTTCCTGGTCAAGGGCGGCGTCGCCGATACCACGAGGATGGCCTCAGAGGTCATCGACGTGAGGCACAAGTCCACCCTCCATCGTTATCTTCCCGCCGACGTACCCCTCGGCGGCGATCCAGTTCTGCTAGTACCGCCGTTGGGTTCGCAGTCAGCGTGCTTCGACCTGCGGCGCGGATGTTCGCTCACCGAGCACCTCGTGAGTAACGGCCGCCAGACCTACCTGGTGGACTACGGCGAAATGGGATTGTCCGACCGCGACCTCGGGATCGAGTTCTGGGTGTCCGAGGTGGTGCCGAACGCCATCAAAAAGGTGTCCCAGGATGCCGGCGGCGCGCCGGTGCAACTCATCGGATGGTGTCTGGGCGGCCTGATCGCACTGCTGACCACCGCCGCTTACCCGGAACTGCCGATCAAGTCGGTTGCCATGGTGGCCAGCCCATTCGACCTCAGCAAGCACCGCATGGTGGCCCCGCTGCGCAGCGCCGGCAAGTACACCGGCGGCCGGATCATCGGGACCGGGTTGAAGGTGCTCGGCGGCTTGCCGTCCCAGATCGTGGGGCCCGCGTTCAAGGCGACGGCGCTGACGACCTACCTCAAGAAGCCGATCACCCTGCTCCGGCGGCGTGACGACCGCGAGTTCCTCGCTCAGGTCGAGGCGGTCGACGGCTTGATGAACAGCATGCTCGCCTACCCGGGGCGCGCGACGCTGCAGGTGTACCAGAGACTGGTCCAGCGAAATGAGTTGGCTTCCGGCCAGATTCAGGGCCCCAACAAACGGATCGACCTTGCCGATGTGCGCGTACCGGTGATGAACGTGGCCGGTACTTCCGATGTGCTGGTGCCCGTCGCGGTCGCCCATCACGTCGGAGAGTTGCTGCCCAATTCTCCTTACGTCCACCTCGAAACCGCCCCCGGCGGACACCTTGGAGTCTTGACCGGTCGCTCGGCTCCGACGACAACGTGGGCGATGATTGACCACTTCCTTGACAAGCAGCCTGCCTGAGTCGCCGTCGGCACCGAGCCCTGCCGGGCGCGCTGAAGATCGATCAGCCGTCGTCGTGCTCGGCCTGAAAGTCCTCCACCTGCTGCGCAACCCCGACGACATCCTCGAAGCGCGCGACGTGGAACAGTGCGTCGCCCTGATAGACAATCGGCAGCTGGGTTCTCCCGATCACCAACCCGGAGTGGTCAGCGGTCACCGTGATCTCGGCATCGCCGAACGGATCGGCGATGGTGCCGATCGGCTCGCCGCGCTCAACGCGGGCCCCGAGCGGCTTCGCGCCGCGGAACATGCCGCTCTCGGGCGCTCGCACCCATCCGCTGGAGCGGGCTACGAACGGCTCGGTGCCGGAGCGGATCTTGCGCGAAGGCGCGAGCATCCCGAGAGCTCGCATGACGTTGAAGATTCCCTGTACCCCGGGGCGGATCGCGTACTCGGAGAAACGTAGTGGCTCGCCCGCCTCGTAGAGGAGCGTGGGGATCCCCAACTCCGCAGCTGCCGCGCGCAGCGAGCCGTCGCGGATCGCGGCATTGATCAGCACCGGCACCCCGAAACTGCGTGCCAGTGAAAGGGTTTCGGGGTCGTCGAGGTTACCGCGGATCTGTGGAAGATTGTCGCGATGGTTGGCCGCGGTGTGCAGGTCGATGCCGTGGGTGCAGTTGGCGACGATCTCGGTCATGAACCGTTCAGCGACCTTCGCGGTCAGCGAGCCACGCTCCGAGCCGGGAAACGAGCGGTTCAGGTCACGCCGATCGGGAAGGTAGCGCGAGTGGTGCAGCACCCCGTAGACGTTGACGATCGGGATCGCGATCAACGTGCCGCGCAGACGCGTGAGCGCAGGCCGACGCAGCAGGCGTCGGATGATCTCGACGCCGTTCAGCTCGTCGCCGTGCACCGCGGCACACACGAACAGCCGCGGCCCGTCGCGTCGGCCGCGGACGACCTGCACCGGCATCGTCAGCGGCGTGTGGGTATAAAGCTGCGGGACCGGCAGCTCGACGGTCACCCGGGACCCTGGTGCGATCGAATCGCCACCGATGACCAGGTCGGCGCTCAACCCTTACCCCGGGTCTTGGTCTTGCCATGCCGGGCATTGTTCTCGATGAACTCGATGATCAGCCCGGCGACATCGCGTCCCGTCGCCTGCTCGATGCCCTCGAGCCCGGGTGAGGAGTTGACCTCCAGCACCACCGGGCCGTGGTTCGACCGCAGGATGTCGACGCCCGACACGTTCAGCCCGAGGCGCTGCGCGGCACGCACCGCCGTCGAGCGCTCCTCGGGCGTTAGCCGGATCAGTGACGCGCTGCCGCCACGGTGCAGGTTGGAGCGGAACTCACCGGGCTTGCCCTGGCGCTTCATGGCCGCGACCACCCGGTTGCCGATGACGAAGCAGCGCACGTCGGCACCGCCGGCCTCTTTGATGTACTCCTGAACCAGAAAGTTCGCCTTCAACCCGCGAAAGGCCTCGATGATGGCCTCGGCCGCCGAACGGGTCTCGCACAGCACGACACCCTTGCCCTGCGTGCTCTCGAGCAGCTTGACCACCAATGGCGCGCCCCCAACGATGTCGATCAATTTGGAGGTGGCGTCGGTGGAGTTCGCGAAGGCTGTGACCGGCAGCCCGATACCCGCGCGCGAGAGAATCTGCAGCGAGCGCAGTTTGTCGCGCGAGCGCGTGATCGCCACCGACTCGTTCAAGCAGTACGTACCCATCATCTCGAACTGGCGCACCACCGCCGAGCCGTAAAACGTCACCGACGCGCCGATCCGGGGAATCACCGCGTCGAAGGGTTCGAGCACCTCACCCCGATAGTGGACCGCTGGATTGTGCGAGGCGATGTCCATGT
>JAGQTR010000576.1 GCA_020438915.1 Mycobacterium sp. | reverse complement strand
TGCAGACGCCGCAGGCGTTCCGCGCCACCGACCTGTTGCAGGCCTATCGCAGCGCCGAACGCGACGGGTTCGAAGGCACCGACACCGCGTCGTGCGTCCAGCGGTACACCAACGTGCCGATCCACACGTTCCCGGGTCGCGCCGCCAATCTGAAAGTCACCTATGCCCGGGATGTGGCTGTCGCGCAGCACCTTCTCATGGACCCGCCAGGTTCTGCCGACCCTCGATGAGGGCAGCGAGATAGTCGGCGTCGCCCGGCAACTCGACGCTGAGGGCTTCGTCATCGCCGGCGATGAAGGTGATCGCGACTCCGGCCGACAGGGCCGCCTCGAGTTCGTCGAACGGCCCCGTTCCGCTTGGTGGCAGCAGCGCGGTCAGTACCTCGGCGTCGAACCCGCGGGGATACTGCACCGTGCGCAGCTGTGAACGGTCCAGGGTCGAGGTCAGCACTCCATGGGCGTCGACTGTCTTGACGCTGTCGGTGACCGGGTGGGCAGGCATCACCGCGACCGCTCCGTCCCCCAGTGTCGACGCAAGGCGATCCAGTACGTCGGTTCCGACCATCGGCCACGCGATGTCGTGCACCACCACACGGTCGCCACGGGCAAGCCCCTGTAACGCGGCCGCCACGCACTGCGCCCGATCGCCCGGCGGCGCCGAGACCACCACCCGGGTCCGTGAAAAGTCCTGGCTGACGAGGGCTTCGCGTACCGCCTCGGCAAGCAACCCGGCGGTAGCGACCACGACGTCGCACCGTTCTTCGAGCACCCGAACGATCCGGACCAGCGGCGACACCCCGGCCACCGCCGCGAACACGGCGCCGGGACGCTCGGCGAACCCGCAGGGTACCGGGAGAACTGCCGTTGCGGTCACGGCGCTGACGCTATACCGCTACACCGGGTCGAACGATGCGATGAGCCAGGCACCGTCGATCTTCTTCAGGCCAACCTTGACACTGGAGGCGGCGAACGCCCCGTCCGGATTCTCCCTGCTCGTGGTGGTCTGATTGATGAACACCAGGACCTCTGCGGAATTCGGCTGAAGGTCTGACACTGCCGCCCGCACGACGGATGCCTCGGTCTTGACCGACTTTTCTCTGGCCGCCGGGGTGACGATCTGCTCGGTGAATTCCGTGTAGTAGGAAAGGAAGTCGCCGGTCAACCGAGATTTGGCTGCCGCGAAGTCTTGGTCGAGGGAGTCCGGCGCATAAGACAGCAGTGCGATCGTCCCACTGGTGGCCGCATCGAGTGCGACCTTCGCCGCGGCGGCGTCGGTCTGCTGATCCGGGCGATACTGGTATACGTAGAGCCAGCCTGCCAATGCCGCAGACGCGATCAAACAACCAGCCAGCACCATTACGCCTGCCCAGGCGCGCACCCCGCCTCGCGATCGCCGAACACCGACCTGCGAGCCCGGCTCGCTCGGCGGTGATGCGGGCTCGCCGACCTCGTCTGTAGCCCCCTCGTCGCCGACCATATCGGTGTCGGCGGCTTCGGTCTGGGGCTCATTCGTTTCGGCGTCACCGATTTTGGCGTTGGTCGCGGTGTCCTCATCGCTCACGGGACGAACTCGACTTTCGACATCTTGATCTGCCCGTCTACTCGTTGCAGGCCCACGCTCAGTCGCCACGTCCGCGGTTCCTGGTTGGCACCCGAGGCGTTGGTGACCCGAGACGCGGCCGCGACCAGCACGACCGCCGTATCGTCGGTCATGGTTTCCACTGCGGTGGAGTTGACCGTGACGTCGGTGACGACCTCGGAATCCTGTGCCACGGTGACGAAATCGGCCGCCTGTTGTTCGAAATCGTCCTTGAACTGTCCTGTCGAGTTAGCGATGATGCGATCGACATTCTCCTGAGCAGTGTTGAAGTCCAACGACATCAACGTCACCACGCCCTGGCGGGCTGCCGCCGCGTACTCCGCGTTCTGCTGCTGCAACTTCTCGACCTGGCGGTGGTTCCAGATCATGTAGCCGCTCCCGGCGAGCAGCGCCGCCGTGCACAGCACGAGAACCGTGGCGGCAATCCCTTTCCAGGTGGGATGTGGCAGGCGGCGCCAGCGCGACGGGGTTCCCGGATTCTCAGCACCCTCGGCGTCGGAAGTGCTGTCGTCGGCGTCGGGCAGGCTGGCGTCGGTGTCGGGCACGCTGGCGTCGGCGTCGCCGAGGGCCGACTCGGCGTCCACCGTTTCAGCTTCATCAGGGTTATCCGACCCCTCGGCGGCTTGTTCGGCCTCTCGCCGAAGCCGGAGCGCACGCGCCCGGGCACCAGCTGCGGCCGCAATCGCTTCTGCCTCCGCGGCCTCCGCCTCGGCCTCCTCGGCCAGGGCGCGGACCTTACCCGCATCCGCCGCAGGCTCCGGTGCCGAATTGCCGCCGCTGTCGGCGTCGATCACCGCGTCGCGGCGCCTGAAAGACGGCACTGGCGACCTCCTATGTCTGGATACGCGCTATGTCTGGATACGCGCACTGTCGGGATACGCGCATTGTCTGGATAGCGCCAGCATGCGTGCCTACTCGGACTTCACTGAGACCGTCAATCCTCATGCACGTATTGCCGCGACGATACCTGCCTGCGCCCGGTGACGGCAAAGCGCCACTGCCTGCGGAAACGCCAAAATGACGTTGGGCTGAGACGCAGCGGCGAACGACGGTGTCGTTCTGCTGATCTCAATCTGGTTCCTATCAGGATTCCGGCTCCGCGCGCGGCTCGCCCTCTATTCGGTGCAGCCACTTCTCACAGAACTCGACGATCTCGGCGTGACCGGTGTCCATGCCGAGCGTGCGTTCCATCACCAGAGCCTGCGACACGCTGGTCGCGAATATCGTCCACACCACCGGCGGGACGTCGGAATCGTCGATTCCGTGACGTTGCAACGCACCGGCTATCGCCCTGTTCTGCATATCCCGGAAACGCTCGGCGTAATAGACAATCTCCGCGCGCAGGGCTTTTCGATGATTGGCCAGACCCATGAACTCCATCGTCAGGCGGGTGGCTTCGGGCGCCATGCTGAACCTCCACAGCGCCCACAGCGGTTGCGGCGATTGCAACGCGGTGGTGAGCGTCGCCAGCCCCTCTTCGGCCCTTCTGTGGAACACGGCCAGGAACAGTTCATCCATGGTGCGGAAGTAGTAGTGCACCAGTTGCGGCTTGAGACCGGCGCGGTCGGCGACCCGCCGAGAGGTCACCGCGGCGTAGCCCTCTTCCACCAGCAGCTGCTCGGCTGCATCGAGCAACACGACCCGGTTCTTGGCGTCCGGCGCCCCAATCCGTCGCGGCGATGCCATGCCTACTCCCGCTCCCGTAACCGGGTGTCGTTTCCTTGACCCTAGCTTCCACACCATGCTATGCAGGTGCTCAGCATTGCGAAGATCACGCGAGCCCGCGACACCCGCCGGCTCCCGGGGAGGCAACCGACATGAGCAATTTCGACTCGATCGATTACTTCACCGATCAGTCACTCATGCCGAACCCGCACCCCTATTTCGACCACCTACGCCGCAGCGGCCCGGTGTTCCGCGAGCCGAATTATGGGGTGCTGATCATCACCGGCGCCGAGGAAGCCGCAGCCGTCCTCAAGGATGCGGACACATTCTCGTCGTGCATCTCGGTGGCCGGCCCGTTCCCCCCGTTGCCCTTCGTCCCCGACGGTGACGACATCACCGGTCAGATCGCCGCGCACCGCGCCGAGATGCCCATGTTCGAGCACATGGTCACGATGGATGCACCCGATCACACGAAGGCGCGTTCACTGCTCAGCAGGCTCCTCACGCCGCGGCGGCTGAAGGAGAACGAGGACTTCATGTGGCGACTCGCCGACGAGTGCCTCGACACCGTCCTCGCGACTCATCCGGTCGGCAGGTGTGAGTTCCTCAGCGCGTACGCCAAACCGTTCTCGCTGCTGGTGATCGCCGACCTGCTGGGCGTGCCCGAACCGGATCATTCACAGTTCCGCACGGTGCTGGGCGCACCGCAGCCGGGTGCCACCATCGGCTCGCTCGACCATGAATTCCTCGCGAGCAACCCGCTGGAGTGGCTCGACGAGACCTTCATCGCCTACCTCGAGGATCGCCGCGAGTCACCCCGCGATGATGTGCTCACCGCACTTGCCACCGCGAAATACCCGGACGGGACCACGCCACCGGTCATCGAGGTCGCGCGCACGGCGACGCTACTGTTCGCCGCGGGCCAGGAAACCACCGCCAAGCTGCTGTCGGCATCGCTGCGCATCCTCGGCGATCAACCCGAGGTGCAGGACGCACTGCGCCACGACCGCAGCCGGATTCCGGCCTTCGTAGAGGAAGCGTTGCGGATGGACACTCCGGTCAAGAGTCAGTTCCGGCTCGCCCGGAAGACCACCACCCTCGGCGGCATCGAGGTACCGGCCGGCACCACGGTGATGGTGTGCCCAGGTGCGGTCAACCGGGACCCCACTAGGTTCGCCCGTCCGCACCAATTCGACCTGAACCGCAAGAACGTGCGCGAGCACATTGCGTTCGGCCGCGGGGTGCACTCCTGCCCGGGCGGCCCGCTGGCCCGCGTCGAAGGCCGGATCTCGATCGAGCGCATCCTGGACCGGATGGTCGACATCGCCATCGACGAGGAGTTCCACGGCCCCCCCGGGGAGCGCAGCTACGATTACGAACCCACCTACATCCTGCATGGACTGACCGAGCTGAACATCAGGTTCACCCCGGTGCGGAAGTGACCCCGGCGGATGCCGAATCGGGCACACTGCCCGAAGCGTCGCACTAGAATTTTCCCAATGCTGACCCGCAAGCCGTTTTCCGTTGCCGCCGCAACCGTGGTCGGCATGTTGACCGCCGGCGCCGTCATCCCCGGAGCACCGGCGAACGCCCAGCCCGCACTGCATCACGTCCGCTACACCGTGGGCGCCAGCCAGGACGTCTTCGGCGCTGAGATCCATTATCGGGACACCCAGCCCCCGAACTGGGCGGACTACAGCCACAACCCGTACCTCTACAGCCCGAATGTGGAAGTTGACCTCGGGCCCGGCAAGCCCTGGGTCTTGGAGGCGATGCTCGAAAACCCCGACGAGTGGGCGATGGTCGTCGCCGGTCTTCCCACTTCTGAGACGCCGGCCCTGCCGGATCCCGGCTTCGTCTGCGAACTACGAGTTGACGACGTGGTGGTCGCGACCGACTCCGGAACCAGAGGGGCGCTCTGCTCGGTCCGCAACTGGTGAATTAGGCCCGTCGAAACTGAGCTCAGGTGCGAAATTTTCCCGATTTCTCGCGCACAAGCTCAGTTTCGGCGATTGTCCGGGAGGCGCTAACTCCCGACCAGCGCTTCCTCGGCGACCGGCGGGACCCCACCGACTGAAATGTCGCCGCGCGTCCAGTAGGAGTGGTTGTTCTTCGAGACGCACGTGAGGAACAGCCCATCCGGTGCCTGGGCAACCTCGCCGTCCATCGCCGAACATGGTCCGCCTTCGTTCTTCACGCCGTGCATCACAGGTGACCGGAACCAACGCGGTTCGTATCTGCGCGGGGACCCACAGAACACCAACCGGCCCCACGATGTCACCCCGAACACGTAGTAGGTGTTGTTGGTGCAGTAGGAGCCCAGCACGACATTGGGGGCGATGCCCGGCGTGCAGTTGGGATAGTTGCATTCAGCGCCCGCCGGCGGAGGTGGCGGCTGCGCGGTTACCGGCGGCGCGGCCAGCAGCAACGCCGGGGCTGCCAGGGCAGCCATCGCCGCGAAAAGTGATCGCACCCGGCTATTTTCACACGAGGGTCAACAAAATTCTGCGGTTCGGAGAGCATTGCCTCCCGGCGACATTAGGCTGGCGGCATGCGTGCCCATCATGTGACCGGCGGCCTGGCAGCAACGGTGATAGCCGCGATTGCCACGGTCGGTGCCGCCCCGCCGACTCATGCGTCGAATTTCGGGACT
>JAGQTR010000575.1 GCA_020438915.1 Mycobacterium sp. | reverse complement strand
CCTCGTCGATGAACAGCACCGTCTGCCCACCCCGAACGGAGGCCATCCGTGCCGTTTCGATCACGGCGCGAACTTCTTTGACGCCGGCCGAGAGCGCCGATAACGCCTCGAACCGGCGTCCGGTTGCCTGCGAGATCAGTGAAGCGAGCGTGGTCTTACCGGTTCCCGGCGGACCGTACAGAATGACCGAGGCAGCACCGGATCCCTCGACCAGCCGGCGCAGCGGTGAATTGGGCTGGAGCAGATGTTCCTGACCGACGACCTCGTCCAGGGACAGCGGGCGCATCCGGACCGCCAATGGCGACGTCGGCCCGCCGCCGAGCCCGTCAGCGGCACCGTGGTCAGCCTCGGAGCCGGGCATATCGAACAGGCTGTCGGACACGCTCCCTGCTTACCACCCTCACGGTGTGGGTTGGGTGACGAAGTCGATCAGCTCTTCGACCCGTCCGATCAGCTCGGGCTCAAGATCGGTCCAATCCCGAACCCGCCCGCGGATCTGCTGCCAGGCGGCCCCGATATCGGCCTGGTCGCGATGCTTCCAGCCCAGCGCCGCGCATACCCCGTGCTTCCAATCCTGACCCTTCGGTACGGTCGGCCACGCGGCGCGTCCGATGCGTCCGGGTTTGACGGCCTGCCAGATGTCGATGAAGGGATGCCCGACGACCAGCGTGTGGTCACCGCCGGGACCACTGCGCACGCTCTGGGCGATACGGGCCTCCTTGGAACCGGCCACCAGGTGGTCCAGCAGCACACCCAACCGCCGCCCGGGACCGGGCCGGAAATCGGCGACGATGGCGGCCAAGTCGTCGGCGCCGCCCAGGTACTCGACCACAACGCCCTCGATCCGCAGATCATCGCCCCACACCTGCTCGACCAGCTCGGCGTCGTGCCGGCCCTCCACATAAATCCGGCTGGCCAGCGCGACTTTCGCCCGTGCGCCGGCGACTGCGACAGACCCGGACGCCGTCCGGCCCGGGCCCACCGAGGCAGCCTTCTTGGGTGCGGTGAGGATCACCGGCTTGCCATCGATCAGATAGCCGGGCCCGACCGGGAATGGTTTGGTACGGCCGTGTCGGTCCTCGAGTCGAATTCGACCGTATTCGACCCGTACGACGGCGCCGACGAACCCGGTCTGGGCATCCTCGACGACGAGGCCTATCTCCACCGGCTGCTCGGTAGAGCGGGGTCGACGGGAGCGGTGCGGATTGTCGGCCAGGATATCGGTGCCATAGCGATCAGCCACCGAGTAATCGTAGGGAGTATCCGGGTGGTCGGAGACCAACGTCGCCCGTGTGTTGCTCTTCCGATCCGGCGCTGCGCGATCATTGACAGATGACAGATCTCACGCTCTACGGGCCGTGGGCGGTAATCGCAGGCGGCTCCGAAGGGGTCGGAGCAGAGTTCGCAGCGCTGCTGGCCCAATCCGGTCTGAACCTGGTGCTCGTCGCGCGCAACCCCGTACCGCTGGCGCAGACCGCGGCCCGCTGCCGCAAACTGGGCGTTCAGGTCCGCACGCTGTCTATCGATCTCGTCACCGGCACCGACGAATTGACCGCAGCCACCGCCGATCTGGAGGTGGGACTGTTGATTTACAACGTCGGGGCCAACACGTGTAGCGAAGAGTTCCTCGATGGCGAGCTGGCCGATTTCGCCCGGGTCATCGAGCTCAACATCACCACGATGTTGGCATTGGTACAGCATTACGCGCGGCCGATGCGGCAGCGGCGCCGCGGCGGCATCCTGCTGGTCGGCTCGATGGCGGGCTACCTGGGCTCGAAGCGCCACACGGTGTACGGCGGGGTGAAGGCATTTGGCCGGATCTTCGCCGAGGGTCTTTGGCTGGAACTACGCGATTACGACGTGCACGTGCTCGAGCTCGTTCTGGGGGTTACCCGAACCCCGGCAATGCAGCGGGTCGGGCTGAATTTCGACTTGCCCGGGCTGCGAGTGGCTGAACCCGCCGACGTCGCCGCTGAGGGGCTGCGCCGACTGCCGGATGGGCCAGTGCACGTGGCCGGCGGAAACGACGCCGACGTCGCGCGCCGCAACGACCCCGACCGGGCCAACGTAGTACTCGGCGCACACCGGTTCATGCAGAAGCTGATCGGCGACCAATAGCCGGCTGCGCGAGGGTGCGCGAACTGTCGCGATCAGCGGCGTGGCGCTGCACAGACATGCGCGCTCGCGGGGATTAGGTCAGTCTGCTCGGCTCCGCGGTGACCTCGTCGATGACGGTGTGGATGAACCGCATCTTCTCCAGCACGGCCGGCGGCAGCACGAACGGATAGAGATCGTCCTTGCCCATCGACCGGTTCACCATGTTCAACGCCCAAGCCAGAGGCAACCACATTTCGATCATCGTGTCGAATCCACTCGGCCCCAATACTTTCCGCTCGAACGTCGCGCTCGCGGGGACCATGCCGAACGCGGCTGCGGTGTCCAGGGTGTCGCGAATGTGTAGGTAATGGGCAAACGTCTCCGCCCAGTCCTCGGCCGGATGCATGGTCGCGTAGGAGGAGACGTAGTTTTCCTGCCAGCCTTTGGGCGCGCCTTCGCTGTAGTGGCGATCCAGCGCATCCTGGTAGTCGGCCTCGGGATCGCCGAACAACTCGGTGAAGCGTTGCCGGTAATCGGCTGCGGTACCGACCAGCCGATAGAAGTAGTA
>JAGQTR010000048.1:2373-3757 GCA_020438915.1 Mycobacterium sp. | reverse complement strand
GATGATCGACGATGCCTGGTGACCCATGATGTGGGCGCCCAGCAGCATTCCGGTGTCGTCGTCGACGATCAACTTGGCGAATCCGGCGCAATCCTCCATCGCCCAGCCATATCCGACGTCGCTGTAATCCTGCACCTTGGATCGGATTCGGTAGCCTGCGGCGCGCGCCTGATTCTCGGTCAGTCCGACCGAGGCGATCTGCGGTTCGGTGAACACCGCCGATGGCACATTGCGGTGATTGGCGGCCATCAGGTTGGCGGTGTCGTCCCAGTCCTGGAGCAGGTTGTGCTTGACCACCCGAGCTTCGTGGTTGGCGACATGTTTGAGCTGATAGGGCGAGCAGACATCACCGAGGGCGAAGATGCCTCTGGCTGTGGTGCGTTGATATCGGTCGACAACGATGCGACCGGCGTCCACGCGCACGCCGGCGTGATGGGCGTCGAGCTGGTCTCCGTTGGGGACTCGCCCGGTCGCGACCAGAAGCGTGTCGCCGTGCAGTGTCGAACCGTCGTCGAGTTCGAGGGCGACACCGGTGCCGCCGAGGCCGGTGCCGCTGCCGCGCACGATGTTGCGGCGGCTGCGGATCTCCCACTTCCTGGACGCTATGTCGGTGAAGCGTTGGCAGACAGTGTCATCGGTGTGGCTGAGCATCGTCGTGCCGCGCAGCACGATCGTGACTCGGCTTCCCAGGGACGAGAAGATGTGGGCGAACTCCGCAGCCACAAACCCGCCGCCGACGATGACGAGGTGCTCGGGCAACTCGGCGATTCGCATGATGGTGTCGCTGGTGTGGTAGGCGACCCCGCAGTCGCTGATCGCCGGTGGCACGGTCGCGCGCGCGCCAGCGGCAATCACCACCTGGTCAGCGCTGAACGCATCGCCGTCCTCGGTGCGCAGCTGGTAACCGCCTCCGGGGGACGGCGCGGCAAACCGGGTGCGGCTTCCGAAGACCTCGACGTTGGGCAGGGACCGTCGGTAGTCTTCCCCGCCGCTCGAAAGTGGGTCGATGCGACCGAACACCCGGGAGACGATGTCAGACCAACGCACCGAATCCACGTGCGCGTCGACACCGAAACGGCTTGCTTCCCGGGTCTGTTCGGCCACCCCGGCGGTGTAGACGAACATCTTGGTGGGCAGGCAGCCGACGTTGAGGCAGGTGCCACCGAACACCCCGTGCTCACAGATCGCTACCCGTTTGTCCGTATAGCGCTCGTCGAGAATCGAGTTGCCCGAGCCGGTGCCGATGATGGCGATGTCGAAATCAGCCATTCCCTTCACTTTCCGTGCCGTCTGTACTTTCCGGGGAGTGCGCTGCCGAGGTCTCGGCCAGGTGATCGTTCAGGTACCAGTCCAGCCAGCGGTCCAGCTCCGCGTAGGCCTGCGC
>JAGQTR010000048.1:0-2311 GCA_020438915.1 Mycobacterium sp. | reverse complement strand
GTTGCCGATGCAGCCTGCCCAGCGGGCGATCTGGGCGACGTCGAGGACCGCGTCCCCGCGCTGAATCTGAGCGGGATCGCTGACCTCGCGCACACTGCGGTCCGAGCGCAGTATCAGGTTCGGAACGCCGACGTCGAGCCCGCGGTGCAGCCTTGCCTGGCCACGTCTGATCGCATGAAGCCAGCCGAAGGTGACCGGAAAGCCCCCGATCGGTTTCCATCTCAGGTCATAGTCGAACTCACCGTGATAGTCGCGGTGCAGAGTGGTGCCGTAGCCCCCTTCGGTGGGTTGACGCACCACCGTCCGTTTGCGCACAGCGCCCAGGACCCGAAGCACAGCTGAGATGGGCGGCATCCGAAGGATCGGGCGTCCTTGCAGATCCAGCCACGGGCTGTTGAGAATCAGCCCCGACACACCCTTGCCCGCAGCGGTAGCGCGACGGCGCCGGTCCAGCCAGAGCGAGACCACCAGGCCGCCGGCCGAGTGACCGTAGATCAGCACCGGCGCGGCAGCCTCGGTGGCGATGGTCTCCAGCGCGCGTTCCAGCTCGGCGTCGTAGCGGGCCAGGTTCGTGGTGAAGTGCGGGGTCTGGCCGTGGCGGTGGGAGCGGCCGCATTTATGCAGGTCGATTGCGTATGGCAGGACACCAAGAGCGGCGAAACGATCCGCGAGTTCGGTGTTGAAGAAGTAGTCGGTNNAAGCCGTGCACCATCAGCACCGCACAGCGGGGCGAAGGACCCGGCGCACCGCGGCGGACCAGCGTGGCTTCGAGCTCGCCTTCGCCTTCCGGGTCGGGACCGAGGGCGAACGTGCACTGCCAGTATCCGGGCAGCACGTCGGGCTCCCATCCAGGCACGACAGCCACCCTAATGCCGGGCAGCGGTGATTCCGGAGCCGTGTGAGCGGTCGGCACGCTGGATCCAACCCCGTCGGGATAACCTGAACACCGGCAAGCCGTGATCAACGGACAGCGACCACGAAGGACCAACGAAAAGGTGTCTGAACCAGAGAAGACCGACGTCCTGCTGGTAGGCGCCGGCATCATGAGTGCCACCCTCTGTGCGCTGCTGCGTTTGGTGGAGCCGGACTGGTCGATGACGTTGGTGGAACGCCTCGACGGCGCGGCCGCCGAGAGCAGTGACCCATGGAACAACGCAGGTACCGGTCATTCGGCACTGTGCGAGTTGAACTACACCCCGGCGCGGCCCGACGGCTCCATCGACATCACCAAGGCGATCCACGTCAACGAGCAATTCCAGGTCTCACGGCAGTTCTGGGCGTACGCCGTCGAGAACGGGGTCCTGCCGGATGTGCGCAGCTTCCTCAACCCGATCCCGCATGTGAGCTTCGTGCACGGGGCCGAGGACATCGACTACCTCAGGCGGCGCCGCGAGGCACTGGTGAGCAATCCGCTGTTCGCCTCGATGGAGTTCATCGACGACCGGGACGAGTTCACCCGCCGGTTGCCGCTGATGGCCCAAGGCCGCGACTTCTCCGACCCGGTGGCGCTGAACTGGACCCAGGAAGGTACCGACATCGACTTCGGGTCGCTGTCGCGGCAGTTGATCGGATTCGGCGCACAGCAGGGAATGACCACCTTGTTCGGGCACGAGGTGCGCGATCTGAGCCAGAACTCCGACGGGACGTGGACGGCCAAGATCGTCAACCGGCGGACCGGCCGCACCCGCAAATTCAATGCCAAGTTCGTCTTCGTCGGCGCCGGCGGGAACGCGCTGCCGCTGCTGCAGAAAGCGGGTATCAAGGAGGCCAAGGGATTCGGTGGCTTCCCGGTGGGGGGTGAGTTCCTGATCACCGGTAAGCCCGAGCTGACCGCCGCGCATCACGCCAAGGTGTACGGGTTGCCGCCGCTGGGTGCTCCGCCGATGTCGGTGCCGCACCTGGATACCCGGGTCATCAACGGAAAGTCCTGGCTGCTGTTCGGTCCGTTCGCAGGATGGTCCCCCAAGTTCCTCAAGCAGGGAAAGATCACCGACCTGCCACTGTCGGTGAAGCCGAACAACCTGGTGTCGATGCTGGGCGTGGGGCTCACCGAGGGCGGACTGTTGAAGTACCTGATCGGTCAGTTACTGCTCAGCGAAGGCGCCCGCGTCGATGCCCTTCGTGAATTCGCCCCCAGCGCAGTCGATTCCGACTGGGAGCTCGATGTTGCAGGTCAGCGTGTTCAGGTCATCCGCAGGGCCAAGGGAAAGGGTGGCGTGCTGGAGTTCGGTACCACGGTGTTGTCGGCGGCCGACGGCAGCATCGCCGGGCTACTCGGCGCATCGCCGGGTGCCTCGACCGCGGTGCCGGC
>JAGQTR010000574.1 GCA_020438915.1 Mycobacterium sp. | reverse complement strand
TTCGTCTACGAGCGGCCGACAGCATTGGGCGGCGAGGAATCTCGCGCGGAGCAGATCGGTTTCATGCGGGTCGCCGACGGGCCCGAGCGGGTGCTCGCTGCGGTACGCGAGCAGCTGAAGCTGGGCGCCTCGCAGATCAAACTCATGGCCGGCGGTGGCGCGGCGTCGCTGTACGACCCGCTCTACACGGTGCAGTTCACGCCCGCGGAGATACGGGCCGCCGTGCAGGCCGCCGAAGATTACGGCACCTATGTCGCCACCCACGTCTATAACGTCACGGGGATCCGTCGCGCGGTCGAGGCCGGCGTGAAGTCCATTGAGCACGGACACCTGGCCGACGAGCCCACCGTCGCGATGCTCGCCGAGCGTGGCGTCTGGCTGTCGACCCAGCCCTTCACCGAACACGATCACAGCTTCCTCAACCCCGATAGCGCGGCCAAGAACCTGGAGATCTGTTCTGGTACCGACCGGCTCTACCGATGGGCAATCAAGCACGGCGTGAACGTGGCCTGGGGAACCGACCTGCTGTTCGAGCCCGACCGTGATGATCTGCAAAGCACGATGCTGGCCCGACTGGGTGACCACATGAGCAACGTGGCGGCCCTCAAGATGGTCACCTCCGGAAACGCCGCGCTGCTGCGACTCGCCGGCGAGCGTGACCCTTACCGGACGGCACGGCTGGGTGAGATCACGGCCGGGGCGTGGGCCGATGTACTGCTCGTCGACGGGGACCCGACGGCCGACCTCGGACTGCTCGCCGACCCGGCCAAGAACCTGGTCCTCATCGTCAAGGACGGCGTGATCGTCAAGAACCAGCTCTGAGTAGGCATACTCGTGCAAGCGATTCCCGTCATCGCACTGACTGGCTACCTCGGCGCCGGCAAGACAACTCTGCTCAACCATGTGCTCCGCAGCCCCGGCGCGCGGATCGGGGTCGTCGTCAACGATTTCGGTGAACTCAACGTCGATGCCGCACTGGTGACCGGACAGGTGGACGAACCGGCGTCGATCGCCGGGGGGTGCATATGCTGTCTGCCCGACGACGACGGTCTCGACGTCGCGCTGGCTCGCCTGGCTGACCCGAAGCTGCAACTCGACGCGATCATCGTCGAAGCAAGCGGCCTGGCCGACCCCGTCGCGATCTCGCGGATCATCCGGTTCAGCGGGGTCGACGGCGTACGCCCGGGCGGGGTCGTCGACGTGCTCGATGGAGCCACTCATTTCGACACAGTCGACCGGGATACCGTCCCGCCGGCACGCTACGGAGCGGCCACCCTGGTGGTGGTCAACAAGCTCGATCGGATTCCAGAAAGCAAGCGAGTGGCCGCGTTACAGCGCATCGAGAGCAGGGTTCGCGAACGCAACCCGCACGCACAGGTGGTGGGAGCAACCGAGGGCCGGATCGACCCCGCACTGCTTTACGACGTTTCCGCCGACGGCGACGAGGCGGGTCAGTTGACGTTCCGCGAACTGTTCTTCGATACCGACACCGATGCAGCGGACGCATGCACCGATCACGACCATGTTCACGCCGATTCGGTGACCGCGATCGTCGCAGGTTGCGTCGACCCCGGCGCCGTCATCGATCTACTGGAGCAACCCCCGGCAGGGGTGTACCGAATGAAAGGCACAGTCGCCGTGCGTTATCGGGCCACCACCCGTGTCTACGTCCTCAACGTCGTGGGCCCGTCCATCCACATCGCCGCAGCCCCTTCACATGTACCTGCGACCGGCCTCGTCGCGATCGGCATGGGGTTGGACGTCGATGCAGTCCGGGAGCGACTGGCCGCCGCGCTTGCCCCGGTTCCCGGCACGGCTCCGGCTCAGGGCGTCCGCCGGCTGCAGCGGTATCGGAGGCTGAGTATCTGACGATCGGGCGCTCGCCCGGCGATACTGGAGCGATGGTTGACCGCACGATCCCTGAACGCAACGTACTGGGCGGTCCGCTGCAAACATGCGGCACGGACCCGCTCACTGGTTTCTACCGTGACGGGTGCTGCTCCACCGGGCCCGAGGACTTCGGCCAACACACCATCTGTGCGGTGATGACGGCTGAGTTTCTTGAACACCAACGCTTGATCGGCAATGACCTGTCCACGCCGATGCCCGAATACCGGTTTCCCGGCCTGGTGCCTGGCGACCGCTGGTGCGTCACCGCCGCCAACTGGCTGGTGGCCCACCGGCACGGCTGCGCCGCCCCGGTCGTACTGGCCGGCACCCACGAACGCGCCGTCGACATAGTGGCCTTGGAGGTGTTGCGGGAGTACGCCGTCGACGTACCTGACGACCTGGGCAGTCTGTAAGCAGGCCGTTCACATCAGCAGCCGGCTCGGTCCGCGTTCGCGTGGATCGCCGCGCGGCAATAGGCCGCAAGCCCCGGCAGCCCGAAGGATTCGTCGTATGTGGCGACGTACCGGGGGTCGCTCACGTACATGTCGCCCAGGTTGCGGTGGAAGGCCGGCGGACAGTCGTAGAACCAGCGATTCACGTGAAGCCGGTGCTGCTCTGCGGCATTCATCGCCTCTTCAGAGTCGG
>JAGQTR010000573.1 GCA_020438915.1 Mycobacterium sp. | reverse complement strand
CACGCCGATGCTGGCCGTCAGCCGCTGCGGCGTGACGGCGATCGCCCCGCGGATCCGTTCCACCAGCGGTGAGGCATCGGCGGTGGTAAACGTGTCGGCGACCAGGAAAATGTCATCGGAGATATGGGCGACGATCGCGTTGTGCCGGACGGTCTCGCGCAGCGCCTGGGACACCGACACCCGCGCCCGATCACCTCCCCGCGAGCCCGTCATTCCGAGCAGCAGCGAGAAGCTGTCGATGTTGACAGCGACCACGACCATGTATTTATCGTGACTGCGGCTTCGCGATGCCAACAGGGTGGCCACGCGGTGGTAGAACGCCTCGCGGTGCAGCAGACCGGTAAGTGGCTCGGAGTCGCCGTGATGGACGTCGGGCTGAATCAACCTCACGATTCCCCAGCTGCTGACCGCACTGAAGACATTGAGCACGACCACCACGGTCGTCGCCCACACCGCCAGCGACAGGTCGGTCGACACCAACCGCGCAAAGAGCACCCCCACCACCGCCACGGCGATGGTCCAGGTCACCGCCAGCAGGCGCGGGCTGTGGAAAAACACCACGAAAACCGTCGTCACGACGAAAGCCGCGGAGCCCAGAAATCCGACGACCGGATTGGAGGCGACCAGGGCAGCCAGGCCGATTGCCAACGATCCGACGATGACGGAGATGTGCGACTGCCCCCGGGTCGGCCACCGGTAACGCAACCACAACACCGATATCGCCAGACAGCAGATGAGGACGACCGGGACCGCGATCCGGGTCGGCAGGCTGTGGAGACCGAGCGGGCTGAACAACAGCGCCACCGGAATCAGCCCGAGAATCGCGGCGCACACCGCCACCAGACGACATACCCACACTTGCAAACCGCGGGCCGCCAGCATTGCGGTTACCAAGTAGTAATGATCGGACCACAAAAGTGCACGGTCTATGGACGCAGCGGGCGATCTCCGCAAACCATCAATCATTCACCACCCCGGCAGTCAGCGTGCTCGCACCAGATCACGAACCCCCGAGTAATCGAAGCTACCAGCACTTACGGCGATTTCACAGGGGAAGAACCGCCTCTCCTCACCCGGAGTACTCGACGGCGCCGTCATCGAGCACGAGGCGAACTTCGGAGCCATCCGGGTTCGCGGCCTCGGTACGGAACACCGCCCGCCCCGCTTCCAGACGCCAGATCGACGTCGTCAGCACGTCGCCGGGGAAGACCGGCGAGGTGAAGCGGGCCGAGATCGCGGTGATCTTCGAAGCATCTCCGCCGCCCAGGTCGGCGACCAGAGCCCGTCCAGCGACCCCGTAGGTGCACAGGCCGTGCAGGATCGGCTTGGGAAATCCGGCCAGTTCGCGGGCGAACCACGGGTCGCTGTGCAGCGGGTTGCGGTCACCGGACAAGCGGTAGATGAGCGCCTGGTCCTCGCGGGTGGGTAGCGCGACCCGGGCGTCGGGGTCGCGTTCGGGGATTTCGGGGGCCGCCGGACGCTGTCCCGGCTGTCCCCCGAAACCGCCCTCGCCGCGAATCACCAGCGTGGCCGAGGTTTCGGCGATGGGCTGCCCGGTCTCCGGGTCGCTGCCAGTGGCCTTGAGCATCACCACCGCGTTCTTGCCCTCGCCCTTGTCCTGGATGTCGGCCACTTCGCTGACCACGCTGAGCTTGCCGGACGGGGGCAGCGGCGCCAG
>JAGQTR010000572.1 GCA_020438915.1 Mycobacterium sp. | reverse complement strand
TCCGCGACGGCCAAGTCGCCAACCGGCCGTTCTACGCTGCCATCGGGGTCACCCTGGCCGGGGAACGCGACATCCTCGGCTTGTGGGCCGGCACCGGCGGGGAGGGCGGGACCCGACCGGTGCCGGCAGGGCACGATGGACGATGCGGTGGAAACCTGCCCTGAACGCGTTCGCGATCACCTTCAGCGACCGATTCCCGGCAGCTGAAACCTACTGATGAAAACCGCCGGAAACACCGTTAACGCGATAGTCCCAAAACCCACGAAGTGCGCTACCTAGCAGTGTCGCGCCCAGTAGCTTCGTCGACGATGGTTGTGTGAAGATTCGCTCAAGACACGACCGGCGGACAGAGCCAGGTGCACCGTCTGCCCGCTTGGGCGGCACCATGGACAGATGGACTCCACTGTGGCGCTCATCTCGTGAACGGTGCGGGGTATCGGGCGCTTGTCGTCGACGACGAAGTTCCGCTGGCGAAGGTGTTGGCTTCGTATTTGGAACGTGAACAGTTCGAGGTGACTGTCTGCCATAACGGGGCCGAGGCGGTGGGGTTGGCGCGCGAAGTCGATCCTGATGTGGTCGTGTTGGATCTGGCGCTGCCCGGTATCGACGGCGTTGAAGTGTGCCGCCAACTGCGTATCTTCTCGGATGCGTATGTGGTGATGTTGACTGCCCGCGATACCGAGGTCGACACGATCGTCGGATTGTCGGTGGGCGCCGACGACTACGTCACCAAACCGTTCAGCCCGCGCGAGTTGGTGGCCCGTATCCGCGCGATGCTTCGCCGGCCTCGTACTGTGAACTCATCGACGAGTGTCCCCGGGGAGCCAC
The DNA here is from genome assembly GCA_020438915.1 of Mycobacterium sp. Lineage (GTDB taxonomy): Bacteria > Actinomycetota > Actinomycetes > Mycobacteriales > Mycobacteriaceae > Mycobacterium. The sequence continues at coordinate 3,735 of JAGQTR010000572.1, read as the reverse complement.
CCGCCCAAACACCGTCCCCGCGGCGGGTGTTTGGGCCTCTGTCAATCGACGCGGCCGGACGGCAGGTCTTCCTCGAAGGAGAATCGGTCGCGCTGACCCGTACCGAGTTCGACATCCTGGCCGCACTATCGGGGCGCCCGGGTGTCGTGTTTAGTCGTCGTCAACTGCTGGATGCGATCTGGGGTGAGCCGTGGGTCGGTAATGACCACCTCGTCGACGTCCACGTCGGCCATCTGCGTCGAAAGCTTCGCGACGATCCGACCGACCCTTCCTACATCTTTACGGTGCGGGGCGTGGGGTATCGGATGGCGGCTGGGTCGTGAACGCCGGTGAGGTCCGCGCCGGCGAGCGCGCGAAGGCGCCGCGGCTGCGTTTCGGTATCGCAATGCGCCTGCTCGTTGCGCAAGCGCTGGTTCTGTCCGCGGCCGGAGTGACGACCTGGGTCGTGGCCGCCTTCGTCGGCCCGCCGCTGTTTCGGGAGCACCTATTGCAGGCCGGGGTCACCCACGATTCCGGCGAGCAGGTCCACGCCGAGCAGGCCTACCGCTATGCCACCGCAATCTCGATATCGGTGGCGGTTGCAGTGGCGGCCCTGACCGCACTGTTGGTGACGGCATACTTCAGTCGCCGACTGCAACGTTCGGTCGGCGAGGTGGCTGCGGCGGCGACCGCGGTTGCCGATGGCCACTACGGGATACGGGTGTCGCCACTGCATCTGGGTGAGGACTTCGCCAAACTCTCGCGAGCTTTCAACGAGATGGCCCAGCGGCTGGAGTCCGTCGAGGCCACCCGCCGCCAGCTCTTCGGGGACCTGGCACACGAAATCCGGACACCGGTCTCGGTGCTGGATGCCTACGTGGAGGCCGTGGAGGACGCGGTGAAGACAATGGACGCGGAAACCACTGCGATGCTGCGGGACCAGACCCGGCGGCTGGTGCGGTTCTCCGAGGACATCACCGCACTGGCCGAAGCCGAAGACGCGCGTGTCACGATCACCCGACAGTGGGTTGACCCGGTTGCGGTGATCACCAGCACAGCCAACGCCGCCGCCGATCGTTATGCGGCTAAGCAGGTCGACCTGTCCACGACTATCGGTGTGCTTCCGCAGATCTGGGCTGATCCGCATCGCCTGGTTCAAGTGTTGGCCAACCTGATCGACAACGCGCTACGTCACACCCCGTCCGGAGGCCACGTCAAGGTGGGTGCGCTGGCCGATCGTGGCCAGTTGACCGTCACCGTCACCGACACCGGTGAGGGCATCGATGCCACCCACCTGCCCCATGTGTTCGAGAGGTTCTACCGCGCCGATACCGCCCGCAACCGCGACCGCGGCGGCGCGGGAATCGGGCTAGCCATCGCCAAGGCCCTGACCGAGGCCCACGGAGGACGCATTACTGCCGATAGCCGCGGACACCAGTCCGGCAGCACCTTCACCGTGGTCCTACCGCTGAGGACCAGTTCCGAAGGCGGTGGCGAGCCTCCTGCGGCGGGCCTGGGGCCAGCCCATGGGTAGGGCGAGGTCGGCGTCCAGCGCACACTCAGATGGACAACGACGTCCGCGTTTCGACTGCGTCACGGGTCGGGACCGCGCCCATATACCCTGGGCGGGTATTGGGCGTTGTCGTGTTACGGTGACGGCCGTGTCGACGCGTGGTCACCGCAGTGCTTGGGCCGTCGGCGCCCGCTCTGCTGATGCGCGGCGCTGGATATTGATCGGTGCCCCGCTGATTGCGCTACTGGCTGTTGTCGTGGTCTGTCTACCGGCTCTCAGTAACGTCGTTGGCGCACACGATCACGGTGCACACCCCGCAGGGACACTGCACAACAACCACGGCCACGGTGATGGCCACGGCCACACCCACGGCGAGCCGGTCACCCCGGCGGAATATCTCGGGGTGGGTTTAGCCGCGAGGCAGCTCGTTGCCGACCATCCGCATGTCGGTGCGTTACGCGGGGTCGTCCACCCGGGCATCGACGGCGTAGTCACCGCTGTCCGCAGTATGAACCCGCTGCGGGTAATTGCCGCACTGGCCGCAATCGCGATCGCTGTGGTCATGGTGGCTGCCGGCGCCTGGTTTCGGATGCGGGGCCCTCCGATCTCGATTAGGTGGTCCGGCCCGGTGCGCCCGGGGCGGATCGTCATTTGTGATCTCTGTGTGATTCGTCGCTGACTTCCCGCTGTGCGGGTGGCGGCGCTTGTTGTCGTGCCCGCAATAGGCATGTCAGCAACTCTGGCCGCAAAAGCGGCCTCTCACATGGGAATCGCATCGATGGAAAGCACGGCACTTTCTGCAGCTACAACAGCCATACCGACGGCCTCTGGTGGCACCCAATCCATGGTGGGCAATACGCCGCTGATTCGGATGCCCATCTCTGTCGGGCACGGCGGCGGCTATTGGGCCAAGCTTGAAGGCCACAATCCCAACGGGATGAAAGACAGGCCGGCGCTGCACATGGTTGAGCGGGCCCGTGATCGCGGTGACCTGCACCCCGGGGCGATGATCGTGGAATCCACCAGTGGCACCATGGGATTGGGGTTGGCTCTGGCTGGAATTCTGTATCAGCATCCGGTGACAGTAGTCACCGATACCGGCCTGGAGCCGATCGTGCATCAGATGCTGCGCGCGTACGGCGCAACGGTCGACGTGGTCACCGAGGCGCACCCGACTGGCGGGTGGCAACAAGCCCGCCAGCAGCGGGTCGCCGAAATCGTTGCTGCCCAGCCGGGGTCGTGGTGTCCGGATCAATACACCAACCCGGACAACGTTGCCGGCTATCACTGCCTGGCTGAGGAGTTGATCGACCAGATCGGCGGCGTCGATGTCCTGGTGTGCTCGGTGGGAACCGGCGGCCACTCGGCTGGGGTAGCGCACGTGTTACGTCAGCACAATCCGCGGATGCGGCTGATCGGGGTAGACACGGTGGGGTCGACGATTTTCGGGCAACCCGCCGCCCCACGGCTCATGCGCGGTCTGGGATCAAGCATCTTCCCGGCCAACGTAAACTATTCGGCGTTCGATGAGGTGCATTGGGTGGCACCCGCCGAGGCTGTCGCGTCGTGCCGCATGTTGGCGGCCAACCACCACGCTAGCGGCGGATGGAGCGTCGGCGCGGTCGGGTTGGTCGCGGGGTGGGTTGCGCGCACCTACCCGGCGGGTGTGCGGATTGTGGCGATCTTCCCCGACGGGCCGATGCGCTACCACGGCAGCATTTACGACGACGACTACTGCCACCAACACGGACTCCTCGGAGCAGCTGTGCCCGATAATCCCGATGCCATCGAGAGACCCACGGATCGGGTGGTGAGCTGCTGGACCCGATGTGCCACTGTAACCGATCCGATCGAGAGGCCGACATGATCACCACCATCAGCCAGTTCCGAACCTTCGATCGGGCCGCCCAGGTCTTGATGGTCAACCAGTTCGGCATCAACGTCGGCTTCTACATGCTGATGCCTTACCTGGCCGGCTATCTGGCTGGGCCGCTGGGCCTGGCAGCGTGGACGGTGGGCTTGATCTTGGGTGTTCGCAACTTTTCCCAGCAGGGCATGTTCCTTGTCGGTGGCACTCTTGCAGATCGGTGGGGCTATAAGCCGCTTATCGTGGCCGGTTGTGTTCTGCGGACCGGGGGTTTCCTGACGCTGGCTCTGGTTGACTCCCTACCGGCATTGCTGTTCGCTTCAGCGGCAACAGGATTCGCGGGAGCACTGTTCAACCCGGCCGTGCGGGCCTACCT
>JAGQTR010000571.1 GCA_020438915.1 Mycobacterium sp. | reverse complement strand
GCGATCGGGTTCTCGACGTGGCGGCGGGAACAGGCAGCGTCGCGATTCCGGCCGCACAGACCGGCGCCACCGTCGTTGCCAGCGACCTGGTTCCCGAGCTCCTCGAGTCCGGGCGGGCCATCGCCGAGAAGCGCGGCCTGGAGCTGCAGTGGCGTGAAGCCAACGCCGAAGACCTACCGTTCCCCGACAACGCCTTCGACACGGTGGTGTCCAGCATCGGGGTGATGTTCGCACCGCACCACCAGCAAGCAGCCGACGAACTGGTCCGGGTCTGTCGACCGGGTGGCAGCATCGGCGTCATCAGCTGGACACCAGAGGGTTTCGTCGGACAGATGTTCGCGACCATGAAGCGTTACGTTCCTGCACCACCGCCGGGGGTGCAGCCGCCGCCGCTGTGGGGCAACGAGAACCACGTTCACCGGCTTCTGGGAAACAGGGTCGACGCGTTCAGCAGCAGGCGCGGGGTGCTGACCGTCACCTCATTCGCAACCGGCGCGGCGTTCCGCGACTACTTCAAGGCCAACTACGGCCCGACGATCACCGCCTACCGCAACATCGCCGACGACGCGGCGGCGGTGGCGGCACTGGACGCGGACCTCGCCGATCTCGGTGACCGCTACCTGGCCGGATCGGCCTCGATGGAGTGGGAGTACCTCCTCGTCATCGCACGCAGGGGATGCCGTCGTCGGTCATTCGGGTCAGATCGGTAGGAGCCGGAGCCTGGTCGCCGCTAGCGGTGGCATCAACCGGATCTATTGCCGCAGTGGCGGTTTGATCGGTGAGCGGGGAAAAGATCGGCGTACCGTCGCTGCTGAGGTAGTCATCGGTCGGGAAGTCGGCCCCGATCGTCAGTTGCACCGTGCCGGGGGCCACCTCATCGGAGGCCGCGGCGGTCAACTGGAGTCGCTCGGCCAGCACGGCGGCATCCTGCTCGGAGCCGGCCCCGAATTCGATCGTGCTGGCATCAGCCAGCTTGTCGGCCGTGCTCACCTCCCCCGCGGTGAATCCCTGAGCTGTGAAGGCGTCCTCGACGGCGGTGGCCAGACCCTCCCGGGTGGTGGCGTTGACAACGTTCAGCACCGCCGTGACCTCCGGCATGGCCGATGGAGTCGTCTCAGTTGGCGATGGGGGTAGAGGCGACCCGGTGGTGAACAGATTGTGCACGATCGATCGAACGGCGGCGACGTCGATGAGGTTGACATCTTCGCCCGCGGAGTCCTGACCAAATTCGCTGATCGGCAGCGTATAGAGCGTTATGGGCCGGCCGGTCAGCGCCGAGTCGGTGTCGAGAAAGCCGGCGAGGTCGAAGTCGGCGTCCACGGCGACGTTCTGTTGGGCGACCCGCACCAGATTTCGCAGCGCGCTGGGACTCGACATTGCCCCGCCGTCGCGCAACGCCGCCATCAGGGAGACGATGAATGCCTGCTGTCGCCTGGTGCGATCCAGGTCGGTGAACAAGTCGTCGTTCAGATCGCGGCGTTGCCGCACGAACGCCATGGCCTGGGCGGCGTCGATCTGCTGCACGCCCTTGCGAAAGTCGGCCCCCGAGTAGTCGTCAGCGGTGTCGTCGTTCAGACACACTGTGATCGGCTGCGCGACAGCGGCGATCTGAAAGAACGCACCGAGGGTGACTTCGACGAAATGGTCGATCGGCACCCCGAGCAGCGCCCGCACCGTGTTGATCTGGGCTTTGCGACCGGCCTCGCGGGCGGCCTGTTCGTCGGCGAACAAGTTGCCTGGGGCTGTTGAGCTGCTACCGGATTCGGCGGTGGACTCGTCGGTCAAATCTTCCATGGTCTCCTGGTAGGCCAACCCGTAAGCCTGCTTGATCTTGCCTTTGCACACCTGGCTGGGGCAGCCGGGCAGGTCGACGTAATCATCGCGGGGTATCGAGATCGCAATGACCGGACCGTCCCCGGCGGGCAAGTGCAACAGAATCAACACGTTGGCGTTGTAACCACCCACCGATTCATCGCCGGCATGCAGCGCGTCGTACATGGCTTGAGGCAACGGATTTCCGTGCTGATCGAGCCGGCTGTCGAGCCCCATGATGAGGATGTTCTGCTCGCCGGCGGCCGAGTTGGGGCCACCGGCGAGTGCTTGGGAGGTGATAAAGCCCCCGGCCAGACTTCGATAGCCCGCCCAGCCCATGCCGGTTACCGCGAGAGCCAACACCGTGGCTAAACCGGCCAGCAGCCGCCCCCCGGCCAGCAGTCTGGCGCGCTTTGAGCGGTGGACCCGGCGATGGCGAGGCCCGCGCGCCCGCGGCAGGACATCGGTGTCCTCCCCAGGGGGATCGCAGGGCTGCGCCGGTCGTGTCATAACAATCGGAAACTATCCACGAAACCGGACGCAGGTGAGCGTTCCGCGATACCCGAGGACGAACTGCCGAGGCTGACCCACGTCGTCAACGTTCCATCAATACAACTCGTGAGTATTTGTCGCACCAGTGAGACACAACAACGAGGCTGTTGCTCTTGAATCTGACTCCTGCTACACCTAATGATCTGATCGGCGGGATCTTTCCCACACGTTGAGGAGGCGGGATGCGTCGTCCACCGACCCACGCGGCCGAAGGGTTCGCTGAACAGTCGACACCCACCGCCGGGCACGCCAGGTTTATCGGGCGGGTCGGCGCGCTCGCGGTATTCCTCGGCGTCGGCGCGGCAATTGCGATGCCGGCCGCACATGCCGACACCGAGAGCACGTCCTCTTCTGGCACGTCCACTTCTGGCACGGCTTCTCCGGGCACGGACCGCGGGTCAGGAGACGGCTCCGACACGTCCTCTTCGGGGTTGGCAGGGAACTCCGAGACCTCTACTGACCCTTCATCTGCGTCCGACTCGCCCGGCGAAACATCTGATGACGACGCCGCGACGCTCACTGGCGCCTCCGACGGGGACGACTCCGACCGCAAGCGCTCCCGGGCGACGGAGACCGGCCCTGACGCCGACGAGTCGGATATCGCCACTGCGGACTCGCCCCTTCAGTCGGGGGAAAGCGGCGCGCCATCGGAAGTGGTCGCTGCCGAGGATCGGACCAACACCGTGACCGCAGCCGTCGCATCGGCTTCGGTCGTCGAGGTGCCGGCGGGTGCTCTGCCTCTTCCGGATACCGAAGATCGACATATCCCGGTCCTGCCAGCTACCACCGGAACCGCGGCGCCCCAAGCAAGCGTCGATATCGACGACACTGCAATGAGCAACCAGGTCAGTCCGCTGGGCACCCCCGAGCAGATTGACCGCGAGCGAATCGCAATGCGGACGGCCAAGTCGCTGCCGGTGGAGTTGATGAAACTCATTCTGCGCTGTGGTTTTCTGGCCGCCGCCGAGAAGCAATTCGCGCTGGTCGGCGGCCCCGACGAGGCGAACCGGGCAGCACTGACCGACGCGGTGGACGAGTACGCGCTCGCCGCGGGTTTCCAGCAGCAGATCCTGAACCCGATGGATCCGGCGGTGGTCACCCAGGTCGCGCCGCCACACAGCTGGTACGGCCTTGACGTCGACGGCTCGCGCCTGCTCTACGACAACCCTGACACCATCTACCGCTTCATCCCGGTCAACAAGACCGCGGAGTACGTACTCACCGGACGCATCTATGAAGGTATCCCCGCCGACACCACTTTCAGCGTGCTTGAGGGACTGGCCGGTACAACGTCGACGATCCTGAGTTTGCAGGACCTCGACGTCAGCGAAGACGGCACGTTCGTCATCACCGTCAGTGGGCAACCCGCACTGCCTGGGCAGCGGAACCACTTGCAACTGACCTCGCATTCCACCCTCATCGCAGCCCGAAACACGCTGGGCGACTGGGATATCGAGGAGCCGATGGAGCTTGCCGTGCACCGGGTCGGTGGTCCGCCCAATAGCCTGTTCGCCCAATTCGGCGGGTTCGTGTTCCTCGGCTCGCTGGTCAACAACAGCCCGTTCCTCACTTCGCTGATGTCGTTGATACCCCCGCTGGGCATCGCCGAGACACCACTGGTGCGGGGTCCGCTGGCCGCCCTGATCTTGTTGGTCAGGGGGGCCAACGAGCAGGCCAAGTACATGGCCCTTGCCACGACCGACCCTGAGACCGGCGAGCCGCGCGAACCCAACGTGATGACCGAACCGGCAAGCAACGCCGAGTTTCTGGCCAATCAGCTGCAAAGCAACGGCTACTTCCAACTCGCCGATGACGAGGCCCTGGTGCTGACCATCCACCCGGGCAACTCCGGATTCTTCACCGTTCCGGTCTACAACGACTGGACGATCACCGACGACTACTGGAACGAGCAGACCAGCCTGAACAACGATCAGGCGGTCCCCAACGCCGACGGGACCTACACCATGGTGGTGTCGGTAGCTGATCCCTTGGTGGCCAATTGGGTTTCGACCGGTGGGCTGAATCAGGGCATCATCTCGATGCGGTTCCAGAACTTGGATCCCGACTCGGAGGACCTCCCGCGGGTCGAATCAGTCTTGGTCAAACTCGAAGACCTCGACGACCATCTGCCGGCGGACACGATCTACCTGACACCCGAAGAACGAACAGCACAGCTCGCGGCGCGCAAGGCCGGTTTCGACAAGCGTTGGGCCCCCTACCTTCAGGCCTGAGCGTAGGGCTCAGGACTGGGGCTCAACCGCTGGCGGTTTCGCAATCGCCTGCCCTTGACATCGCTATACCCGGGAGGGGTATGTTTGTGGCATACCCCTGCTGGGTATGCCACGCGAGGTAGGAGGCATCCATCACGACTACCCAAACCTACGGCGTCACCGGAATGACCTGCGGACACTGCATCGCTGCGATCACCGAGGAACTCTGCGTACTGCCTGGTGTCACCGGGGTCGAGATAGACCTGGTCGCCGGCGGCATCTCGACGGTGACAATCCGCGGCGATGAACCCCCGACGACCGACCAGGTAGCCGCCGCACTCGATGAAGCCGGCAACTACCGACTCCTCGGCGACTGACCCTCCGTAACCGCTGCGCCCGGATATGAACCCGTAGTAGAAGGGCAAGACATGAGCCCCACCAACGCCGCCGGCGTCGGCCCGCCCCACCGCATCGAGTTGTCGATCGGCGGAATGACCTGCGCGTCGTGTGCCGCCCGGATCGAGAAGAAGCTGAACAA
>JAGQTR010000047.1 GCA_020438915.1 Mycobacterium sp. | reverse complement strand
CGACGCCGCGGTGCTGTTCGCCACCGACACCGACCCCGAACCGGACATCGAGGAAGATTTCGCGCCGGTCGCCGCCGATTCCGCGGTTGAGGCAGCTCCAGCAGAGGCTGCTCCGGCGCCCGCCGCGCCGGCCCCGGCCGCCGCACCCTCGGGTGGGCCACGCCCCGATGATCTGACCTTCGACGCCTCCGATGCCACCATGGCGTTGATCGCGTTGTCGGCCAAGATCCGCATCGACCAAATCGAACCGCTGGACTCGATCGAGTCGATCACCGACGGAGCGTCCTCGCGCCGCAACCAGATGCTGGTCGACCTCGGCTCCGAGCTGAACCTCGGCGCCATCGACGGCGCGGCCGAGGCTGACCTGGCAGGGCTGAAGTCGCAGGTCACCAAGCTGGCGCGAACCTACAAGCCGTTCGGCCCGGTGCTCTCGGACTCGATCAACGATCAGCTGCGCACGGTCCTGGGCCCGTCCGGAAAGCGTCCGGGCTATATCACCGAGCGGGTCAACAAGACCTGGGAACTCGGCGACGGTTGGGCCAAGCACGTGACCGTGGAGGTCGCGCTGGGCACCCGCGAGGGGTCCAGCGTCCGCGGCGGCGCGCTCGGTGGTCTGCACGACGGTGCGCTGGGCGACGCTGCCAGCGTCGACAAGGCGATCGACGCCGCGGTGTCCGCGGTGGGCGTGCGCCGCGGTGTGCCGGTGTCGCTGCCGTCCGCCGGCGCCGCGGCGGGCGGGGTTGTGGACTCCGCCGCCCTGGGTGAGTTCGCCGAGCAGGTGACCGGACCCGACGGTGTGCTGGCCACGGCGGCACGCGCGATCCTCGACCAGCTGGGTCACGGCCATGCCGTGGTCACGCCCGAACCGTCCGCCGACGCGGAGCTCATCGACCTGGTCACCGCCGAACTCGGTTCGGAATGGCCGCGTCTGGTTGCCCCGGTGTTCGACAGCCGGAAGGCGGTGCTGTTCGACGACCGATGGGCCAGTGCGCGTGAGGATCTGGCCAAAATCTGGTTGATGGAGGAGGACGACCTCGAAGCTGAATGGGTACGCCTGGCCGAGCGGTTCGAGGGTGCCGGGCACGTGGTGGGCACCCAGGCCACCTATTGGCAGGGCCGGGCGCTGGCCGCGGGGCTGACCATCCACGCCTCGCTCTACGCGCGCGCCGCAGCAGGAGCGGAGAATCCGGGGAAGGGCCGCTACAGCGACGAGGTCGCCGTCGTGACGGGCGCCTCGAAGGGATCGATCGCGGCCTCGGTGGTGGCGCAGTTGCTCGAAGGCGGCGCGACCGTCATCGCGACGACATCCAAGCTCGACGACAGCCGGCTCGGGTTCTACCGCGGCCTGTACCGCGACAACGCCCGCTTCGCCGCGCAGTTGTGGGTGTTGCCGGCGAACATGGCCTCCTACAACGACATCGACGCGTTGACCGAGTGGGTCGGCAACGAGCAGACCGAGAGCCTTGGGCCGAAATCGATCCACATCAAAGACGGACTCACACCGACCCTGTTGTTCCCGTTCGCCGCGCCGCGGGTGAGCGGCGATCTCTCCGACGCCGGATCGCGCTCCGAGATGGAGATGAAGGTCCTGCTGTGGGCCGTGCAGCGGCTCATCGCCGGCCTGTCCCACATCGGCGCCGAACGCGATATCGCGGCACGGCTACACGTGGTGCTGCCCGGTTCGCCGAACCGCGGCATGTTCGGCGGTGACGGCGCCTACGGCGAATCGAAGTCGGCACTGGATGCGGTCGTGTCCCGGTGGAAGGCCGAGACGTCGTGGGCGCAGCGGGTCAGCCTGGCACACGCCTTGATCGGCTGGACGCGCGGTACCGGCCTGATGGGTCACAACGACGTCATCGTCGACGGGGTCGAGGAAGCCGGCGTCACCACCTATTCCACCGATGAGATGGCCGCCATGCTGCTGGCCCTGTGTGACGTCGAGACCAAGGTCGCGGCCGCGCGGGAACCCGTGCAGGCCGACCTGACCGGAGGACTGGCCGAGGTCGATCTGGATCTCTCCGCGCTGGCCGCCCGGGCCCGGGACGAGGCTGCGATCAGCCCGGACCAGTCCGGCGTCGACGAGGAAACTGACGGAGACGCCGACGGTCACATGATCGCCGCGTTGCCCTCGCCGCCCCGTCCGGCCACCCCCGCACCGCCGCCGCAGTGGGACGATCTCGACGTCGACCCTGCCGATCTGGTGGTCATCGTGGGCGGTGCCGAACTCGGCCCCTACGGATCGTCGCGGACCCGCTTCGAGATGGAGGTCGACAACGAATTGTCGGCAGCCGGTGTTCTCGAGCTTGCCTGGACGACCGGCTTGATCAAGTGGGAGGACGACCCGCAACCGGGCTGGTATGACACCGAGTCCGGCGACCTCGTCGAGGAGGCCGACCTGGTCGAGCGCTATCACGACGCGGTCGTCGAGCGGGTGGGCATCCGCGAGTTCGTCGGTGACGGGGCAATCGATGCCGACCACTCGGTGCCGCTGCTGGTGTCGGTGTTCCTGGACAAGGACTTCTCCTTCGTGGTGTCCTCGGAGGCCGAGGCCCGGGCCTTCGTCGAATTCGATCCGGAGCACACCGCGATCAGCCCGGTACCCGACAGCACCGACTGGACCGTCATCCGCAAGGCCGGAACCGAAATCCGGGTGCCGCGAAAGACGAAGCTCTCCCGCACGGTCGGCGGGCAGATCCCGACCGGGTTCGATCCGCAGGTCTGGGGCATCACGCCGGATATGGCGAATTCGATCGACCGGGTGGCGCTGTGGAACCTCGTCGCAACAGTCGATGCGTTCATGTCCGCCGGGTTCTCTCCGACGGAGTTGATGCGCTGGGTGCACCCCAGCCTGGTCGCCAGCACGCAGGGCACCGGCATGGGCGGGCTGACCTCGATGCAGACGATGTTCCACGGCAACCTGCTGGACACCAACAAGCCGAACGACATCCTGCAGGAAACCCTGCCGAACGTCGTTGCCGCCCACGTTATTCAGAGCTATGTCGGCAGCTACGGGTCGATGATCCATCCGGTGGGGGCATGTGCCACCGCCGCCGTCTCGCTCGAGGAGGGCGTCGACAAGATCCGCCTCGGCAAGGCCGAACTCGTCGTCACCGGTGGCTATGACGACCTGACACTGGACGCCGTCATCGGCTTCGGTGACATGGCTGCCACCGCCGACACCGAGGTGATGCGGTCCAAGGGGATCAGCGATGCGCGGTTCTCCCGCGCCAACGACCGGCGCCGGCTCGGCTTCGTCGAGGCGCAGGGCGGTGGCACGATTCTGCTGGCCCGTGGCGATCTGGCGGTCCGGATGGGGCTGCCGGTGCTGGCGGTCGTCGCTTACGCGCAGTCCTTCGCCGACGGCGTGCACACCTCCATCCCTGCTCCGGGTCTGGGCGCGCTGGGTGCCGGTCGCGGTGGCACGGAGTCGGCGCTGGCGCGTTCGCTGGCGAAGCTGGGGGTGGGTGCCGACGACATCGCCGTGATCTCCAAGCACGACACCTCGACGCTGGCCAACGACCCCAATGAGCAGGAGTTGCACGAGCGGCTGGCCACCTCACTGGGGCGTTCCGAGGGCGCGCCGATGTTCATCGTCAGCCAGAAGAGCCTCACCGGGCACGCCAAGGGCGGTGCGGCGGTCTTCCAGACGATGGGCCTGTGCCAGATCCTGCGGGACGGCGTGATTCCGCCGAATCGCAGCCTGGACTGCGTCGACGACGAACTGGCCACCTCTGCGCACTTCGTGTGGCCGCGCGAGACGCTGCGGCTGGGTGGGAAGTACCCGCTCAAGGCAGGTTTGGTGACCAGCCTGGGATTCGGCCACGTCTCGGGCATGATCGCGCTGGTGCACCCGCAGGCGTTCCTGGCGGCGCTGAGTCCGCAGCAGCGTCAGCAGTACGCCGCACAAGCACTGGAGCGCAGCCTGGCCGGCCAGCGCAGGCTGGTTTCGGCGATCGCCGGCGGGCGGCCGATGTATGAGCGGCCGGCCGGCCGACGCTTTGACCAGGAGCGCCCCGAGAAGGTGCAGGAGGCGGCCATGCTGCTCGACGTGGCATCGCGGCTGGGTCGGGACGGCGCGTACTGAGCGTTCCCCGGTGAGATAGCGTGCTGCGTTGTGGGCATCGTCGGGATAGGCATCGATCTCGTCTCCATCCCCGATTTCGCCGAACAGGTGGATCGGCCGGGCACGGTGTTCGCCGAGACGTTCACCCCGGGTGAGCGGCGCGACGCCGCCGACAAGAGTTCGGTGGCGGCGCGTCACCTCGCCGCGCGATGGGCGGCCAAGGAGGCCGTGATCAAGGCGTGGTCGGGTTCGCGGTTCGCGCAGAAGCCGGTGCTGCCCGAGGGGATCCACCGTGATATCGAGGTGGTCACCGATATGTGGGGCCGGCCGAAGGTCCGGTTGACCGGTGATATCGCTACACACCTGGCCGAGGTCACCATCCACGTGTCGCTGACCCATGAGGGTGACACCGCGGCCGCCGTCGCGATCCTCGAGACCTGAGTTTCCTTCCCGCGAGCGGCCGTGTTTGTACGGTGACACGCCGTTGGGCGCGTACAAACACGGACGCTCGCGGTCCAGATGTGAAGGTCAGGCAGCGGGCGGTGCGCCGTTGAGCACCCGCTGCATGTCCGGGAGCATCTGCTGCAACTGCTGACCCCAGTAGCCCCAGCTGTGCGTGCCGTTCGCGGGGAAGTTGAACACGCCGTTGGTGCCGCCGGCCGCGATGTAGTTGTCGCGGAAGGTGATGTTGGTCCGCAGCGTGAAGCCCTCCAGGAACTGCGCCGACATCAGGTTCACGCCGCCGCCGGAGGTGTCGAGCTCCGACGGGGTGCCGGTG
>JAGQTR010000570.1 GCA_020438915.1 Mycobacterium sp. | reverse complement strand
CTACTTCTACGAGAACTTCACCGACCTCGATACCCTCGCGGCCGCGACGGTGGACGACATCGCCGAGGCGGTGCGGGCCGCCACCCTGCTGGCGGTGGCCCGCGCCATCGAGGCGCCGATCGAGGAGCAGGCGCGCGCGGCGGTGGCCGCCCTGGTCCAGACGCTGGTCGGCGATCCACGCCGGGCCCGCGTGCTGCTCGGCGGCGTGGCCGGCTCAGCCGCTCAGCAGCACCATCACGTAGCCGTCATGCGAGGTCTCACGGCAGTCCTGGTCGAGCATGCCCGTACCGTCCACGACGTCGAGCTCGCCGCCGACCCACTGGCCGAGGTGGCGCCGGCGTTCATCATCGGCGGAACCGCTGACGCGATTCTCGCCTTCGTCGCCGGCCGCTCACGGGTGACGCAGGATGAACTGGTCGACAGCCTGACAACGCTGTGGCTGCTCACCGGCAACGGCGCCGCGGCCGTAGCCCAAGCGCGCCATCACTGATCGTGACGACGACGCATCAACCCGCAATCGGACGCATCAACCCGCAATGGTCTGCAGCGGCCGCGGCAGCGACCTCTTCGCGCCTACCGGCCCGAAAACCGCGGCCCCGAACGGGCGCGTCAGCAGAAGGCGGGCAACAGCATTGACCTCGTCGAGCGTGACGGCCTCGATCCGATCCAGTGTGTAACCGATGCTGCGGTGATGCCCATAGTTGAGCTCGCTGCGCCCGATTCGGTTCATCCGGGAACCGGAGTCCTCAAGACCGAGAACCAGCCCGCCTCGCAACGAGCCCTTCGCGATTCGGCATTCCTCGGCGGTGATCCCGTCGCGGGCCACCTCGGCCAACACGTCGGTCGTCACCCGCACAACCTCGTCGAACCGCTCGGGCAGACACCCTGTGTAGATCGAGAGCGCACCGCTGTCGGCGAACGTGTCCACCGTCGAGTACACCGAGTAGGCAAGCCCGCGTATCTCCCGAATCTGTTGGAACAGACGCGAACTCAGCCCACCTCCTAGTGCGGTGTTGAGCACCGACAGCGCCCACCGGTGATTCCACTGCCGTCCAGGGGTGCGTACGCCCAGCGACAGGTGGGTCTGCTCGGCATCCTTGTTCACCAACTGCAGCGTCGGATTGCCCGGCACGCGACCGGCACCCTTGCGGGGTGCCACCGCGGAGCGGTCTCGCAGCAATCGCGGACCGAAGTGCTCGCGCACCAAGCCGACGACCTCGTCATGGTCGATGTTCCCGGCCACTGCGACAACCATGCGATCTGGCGTGTAGCGACGGACGTGAAAGGAATGCAGCTGGGCGCGCGTCATCGTCGAGATCGACTCCACGCTGCCGATCACCGGGCGACCGACCGGGTGGTCACCGAACATCGCCGACAGAAACAGGTCGCCGAGCGTATCCTCTGGGTCGTCGTCGCGCATGGCGATCTCCTCGAGCACGACATCACGCTCGACCTCGACATCGTGCGCAGCGCAACGCCCGTTCAGGACGACGTCGGCCACCAGATCGACGGCCAGCGCCAGATCCGAGTCGAGCACGTGCGCGTAGTAGCAAGTGTGCTCTCTGGCGGTGAATGCGTTCAGCTCGCCGCCCACGGCGTCGACTGCCTGCGCGATCTGCACCGCAGTGCGCGTCGGCGTCGCCTTGAACAGCAGATGCTCGAGGAAATGCGCGGCGCCGGCCACGCTGCGGCCCTCATCCCGCGATCCGACTCCGACCCAAACCCCTACCGAGGCCGAGCGCACGTGCGGAATCTGCTCGGTGACCACACGCAGGCCACCGGGCAGATCCGTACGACGCACCGCCAGCGACTTTTCCGCCTCGTCGGGGCCGGTATTGCCCCGGCGCAGCGACCCCGCGCTAGCTGCTGGCGGTCGCGGCATCTACCGACGCTGGTGTTTCGGACCCGGCCGCAGCTTCAGCTGCGTCTTCTTCGGCGACCAGCACCAGCGAGATCTTCCCGCGGTTGTCGATATCGGCGATCTCCACACGAAGTTTGTCGCCGACCTTGACGACATCCTCCACCTTGTTGACCCGCTTACCGCG
>JAGQTR010000569.1 GCA_020438915.1 Mycobacterium sp. | reverse complement strand
AGTGCCCGCAGAAGATCACCACATACGCCCACAGGTTGCGCAGTAGGTTGGCGACCGCGTTCGCCGCCAGGGTGCGCCGCCAGTGCTTGATACTGAGGGCCGGCCACGCGGCATAGTCCTTGACAACCTGGCGGGCGATCTTGCCAACAGTGCCTTTACCTGTGCGAACTTTTCTTCCCGAGCGCGTTCCAGATCGATTCCGTGTAGCGCGATGCCCCACTCGAACGTAAAGGCCAGAAATAGGTTCTGCAGCGGCTGCAGCAGATATTTCGGTCTCCAGGGCTGATCGCGGGTCACCCGCATCACACCGAAACCAAGGTCGTCATCGACGCCGAGCACGTTGCTGAACACGTGGTGGCGGTAGTTGTGAGAGGACTTCCACTGCGACGACGACGCCACCATGTCCCACTCCCACGTGGTCGAGTGGATCTCCGGGTCGTTCATCCAATCCCATTGGCCGTGAGACACGTTATGCCCGATCTCCATGTTCTCCACACTCTTGGCGAAGCCCAGCGCGGCGGTCCCCAACGCCCAGCCAGACTTCGACCGGGTCCCGGCGATCAGCAGCCGCGCCGTCAGGTCGAGCGCCTGCTGAAACGAGATAGTGCGCCGAATGTAGGCGGCGTCGCGGGCACCGCGCGATTCCTCGATATCCGTGCGGATCGTGTCGAGTTCGCTTCCGAGAACTTCGATGTCGACTGCGCTGAGGTGGGTGTATCTGGCAATGTCGGTGATAGCCATGGCGATGTCCTTGGTTGATCCAGCGCAAGGGGCGTGGATCTCAACCCTGGAACCGAAGCGGGTGCATACCGGTCGACATCGCTCCTACGGGATGCGGCGGGTAACTCCGAGCCTACGCTTCATCGGACCGACAGTGTCGCCACGCGTCGGCCTGGCCGCTGCCGTTGGCCAAACCCGCCTCAGGCGGTGTAGCACCGATACGCGAAGTGTTACACTGCATGCATGCCGACAAACCACCCGCGCCATGCGATCACTGAGACCCCGGAGATCAGCGACGCCCTTGGCTTTGCCCGCCGCGCCTGGCCTGACCTCGGCGACAAACCTGGCGCGCTGCTGCGGCGACTCATCCTCGAAGGACGAAACACGCTCGTGCACAGGAATACCGAGGAGAGCCAGGAGCGTCGACGAGCTATCGCGGACACCGGGGGTGCGCTCACCGGAGTGTTCGGCGCCAATTACCTGCAGGAGCTTCGCGAGGACTGGCCGGAGTGATCGTGCTCGACGCCAGCGTGTTGATCGCGCATTTCGAAGCGGCAGACGCTCATCACGCCGCAGCAGCTGAGCTACTGATGGCACACGCTGCGGAGCCGTTCGGCGCGAGCGTCGTCACCCTGGCGGAGGTGTACGTAGGCGCCACGCGTGCAGGCCAGGCCGACCGGCTCGACAACCTACTGGCGCGCCTTGACGTCGAGCCACTGGAACTGCCCACCGGAAGCGCTCGCCGACTCGGTGAGCTGCGGGTCCGCGCTCGCCTGAAGATGCCGGACTGTTGTGTGCTGTTCAGCGCCGAGTGGCACGATGCTGCCGTCGCCACCTTCGACGAGAGACTCGCAGTTCGTGCAGTCGAGATCGGGTTGTCCGTCGCGCGACCGTGACTACCATGACACCTCAGCCGGCTCCCGTTGGGACTGCGCTCAGGGCGCCAAAATGCGAGTAGGCCTCGCCGCTGATCCATATGAAGAGTCAGAGCGTCGGGAGCTTGTCCGACATCCCCTCCACCGAAATCGCCCCGAAGGAGTAGAAGTTCAGGTGGATGAACGATGAGGTCACCAACTGCACCGTCACCGACTCCCCCGGCTTCAGGGTGTGTGCGACCTGCTCCATCGGGACCGAGATGGTGTGCGACTGCCCATCCAGCACAACGGGAATCGGTGTGGCCTGGTTGCCCAGCACCAACCCGGTCTCATCGTCGACGATCTGTGCGTACACGTGCCGGGCGGTTCCGGTGCCCGAGTAGGTCAGCGTCAGCTCGGGTGCGCCCACGATGTGTGTCGTCTCGGTGGCATCCGCGACGCCCAGGTTCACCGCGTTGAGTGCCGGTGCCGCAGAGGGGATCCCGAGCAGCGTCCCGATCGGAAGACGGGTGACGATCGCGGGGTTGGGTCCGGAGCCACCGACGAACGGAGCGAACGGAATTGTCTTACCCGTAGTGAGCTCAGCGGTGACCGACCCCTCTTGCGCTGACGGGTAGGCCAGCGACGAGAACACCTCGCCATGCTGGTCGACCCACTCGAATTGTGGCCCCGTCACCACGGTTTCATCGCCCTTGACGTAGCGGTTCAGCCACTCCAACGTTTCGCGCCGCACCAACTCGCCGTCGTTGCGCGTGCTCAGGCAGGCGCCGTGACCGCCGCAGTACCACACCACCTTCGTGGTGGTCCCGGCCTCGATGAGCGCCTTGGCGTTCACGTCGGCCTGCGCCAACGAGAACAGCGTGTCCACGGTGCCCTGGATCAGCAGCGTCGGGGCGATGATGTCGTCGATCTGGTCGTCATAGCCGCGATCGTTGAGCAGGTCGATGTCGTCCTGCGACACGTAGCCGGTGAGCACCGCCGCGACCGCTGCGGGCAGGATTCGCGGGTTGGGGCGCGACAGTGTCAACACCAGCACCGAGCTCAACAGGGTTCCCCAGGCGCTGTTGACAGCCTCGCGGGGAAACAGCACGTCGTTCAGGTTGTTCCAGGCGATCGTCGGCACGATCGCGTCGATGCGGCAGTCGATGGCCGCGGTCGCCAACTGGATGCCCCCGCCGTAGGAGGCGCCGACCATCCCTATCTTGGGGTCGCCGTCGACCGACTCGACCTCAGACAGTGTGGAGAGCCAGCTGACGATGTGCGACACGTCGCGGCCCTCGAAGTCCGGTGAATCGAGCTGCATCCGGCCTTCCGAACGCCACTCACCGCGCGGATCCCAGGTGACGACGTTGTAGCCGGCCTGGCGCAGCTCGCCGATGCCG
>JAGQTR010000046.1 GCA_020438915.1 Mycobacterium sp. | reverse complement strand
CTGGTCAACAACGCCGGACTGGGCGGCCAGACACCCGTCGTCGACATGACCGATGACGAATGGGATCGGGTTCTCAACGTGACATTGACCTCGACCATGCGCGCGACCCGGGCCGCATTACGCTATTTCCGCGGTGTGCCGCACGGTGGCGTCATCGTCAACAACGCCAGTGTGCTGGGGTGGCGGGCGCAGCATTCGCAGTCCCACTACGCGGCCGCCAAAGCCGGTGTGATGGCCTTGACCCGTTGTAGCGCAATCGAAGCCGTCGAGCACGGGGTGCGGATCAACGCGGTGTCTCCCAGTATCGCCCGGCACAAATTTCTGGAGAAGACGAGTAGCTCCGAGCTTCTTGACCGGCTCTCCGAAGGTGAGGCGTTCGGCCGTGCCGCCGAACCGTGGGAGGTCGCTGCCACGATCGCATTCCTGGCCAGTGACTACTCCAGTTACCTGACTGGCGAAGTGATCTCGGTGTCGAGTCAGCACCCGTGACCATGCCGCGCCCGGCCGCTGGTTCCAATACCCAGGCCAACACCAGACGCAACGAGCTTCTTGGGCTCGCGGCGACGATGTTCGCGCAGCGTGGGCTGCGGGCCACCACCGTGCGTGACATCGCCGATTCCGCGGGGATTCTTTCCGGCAGCCTCTATCACCACTTCTCGTCGAAGGAGGAAATGGTCGACGAGGTGCTGCGGGGTTTCCTCGACTGGCTGTTCGACCGTTACCGGCAGATCGTGGAGACGGAGACGAATCCGCTGGAACGATTCAAGGGCCTGTTCATGACGTCGTTCGAGGCGATTGAGACCCGGCACGCTGAGGTGGTGATCTACCAGGATGAGGCCAAGCGGCTGGCGCTGCAGGATCGGTTCGCCTACGTGGATGAGCGCAACCGCGAACAGCGCAAGATGTGGGTCGACGTCCTCACCCAAGGCACCGCGGAGGGCTACTTCCGTTCCGATGTCGACGTCGACCTGGTGTACCGATTCATCCGGGACACCACCTGGGTTTCGGTCCGCTGGTATCAGCCGGGCGGGCCGCTGACAGCCGAGCAGGTTGGTCGGCAATACCTGGCCATCGTGCTGGGTGGGATTACGACAGAAGGAGTTTGAACATGGCCGGCAATACTGGAGTGTCACAGGCCTATGTGATCGATGCGGTGCGTACCGCGGTCGGAAAACGCAACGGGTCACTGGCCGGTGTGCATCCCGTCGACCTCGGGGCCGCCGCCTGGCGCGGCCTGTTGGAGCGCGTCGATGTCGACCCTGGTGCGGTGGACGACGTCATCGCCGGCTGTGTCGACGCGATCGGCCCGCAGGCCGGCAACATCGCCAGACTGTCCTGGCTGGCCGCCGGCTTTCCCGAAGAGGTCCCCGGTGTCACCGTCGACCGTCAGTGTGGTTCCAGCCAGCAGGCAATCTCCTTCGGTGCACAGGCGATCATGTCTGGCACCGCCGATCTGATCGTCGCCGGCGGCATGCAGAACATGAGCCAGATTCCGATCAGCTCGGCGATGACGGTGGCCGAGCAGTTCGGATTCACCTCTCCGACAAATGAATCGAAGAGCTGGCTACACCGGTACGGCGATCAGGAGATCTCACAGTTCCGCGGGTCAGAGCTGATAGCCCAGAAGTGGGACTTGTCCCGCGAGGACATGGAGCGGTACGCGCTGACCAGCCACCAACGCGCCCAGGCTGCGATCCGCGCCGGACATTTCGAAAGCGAGATCCTTCCGGTCGATGTGGACGGGATCAGCTTTGCCATCGACGAGGGCCCCCGCGACACGTCGCTGGAGAAGATGGCCGGCCTCAAGACCCTCGTCGAGGGCGGCCGCCTCACCGCGGCGATGGCCAGCCAGATCTCCGATGGCGCCAGTGCGGTGCTGCTGGCCTCAGAGCAAGCGGTCAAGGACCACGCACTCAAACCCCGAGCCCGAATCCACCACATCAGCGCGCGCGGTGCCGACCCGGTGTTGATGCTCACCGGTCCCATCCCGGCGACCCGCTACGCGTTGGACAAGACTGGCCTGTCCATCGACGACATCGACACCGTCGAGATCAACGAGGCGTTCGCGCCTGTGGTGCAGGCTTGGCTCAAGGAGACCAAGGCGGATCCGGAGAAGGTCAATCCGAGCGGTGGCGCGATTGCGCTCGGACACCCCTTGGGCGCCACCGGCGCAAAGCTTTTCACCACGATGCTGAACACGCTGGAGCGCACCGGTGGCCGCTACGGTCTGCAGACGATGTGTGAGGGTGGCGGCACGGCCAACGTCACCATCATCGAGCGCCTCTAGTCCCCCCCGCGAGCAGACGCAAAGTCACCCGAATCGCCGGGAAATCGGGGGCGTTTGCGTCTGCTCGCGGTGAAGTCTCGCGGGGGAAGCTCTCAGTGGTCGTGCAGGATGACCCCGCGAATGTTTCGGCCGGCGCGCATGTCTTCGTAACCCTCGTTGATCTCAGCGAGTTTGTATTCATGGGTGACGGTCTCGTCTAGCAGCAGTTTGCCCTCGCGATACAGACTGAGTAGTCGCGGAATGTCGGCGCGCGGGTTGGCTTCGCCGTAGAGGCTGCCCAGTAGGCGCTTTTGATACAGCGTCAGCATCATCAGCGAGAACGATGCCGTCATGTCGCTCATCGCCGCGATTGCCGTCACCACGACGGCGCCGCCCTTCCGTACGATATTGGCCGCTTCGTCGATCATCGATCCCTCAAGTAGCCCCATGGTGAGGATCACCGAGTCGGCCATGACGCCGCGGGTCAGCTCGGCAACCAGCGCGGTGGCCTCGGTCATAGAGGTGACGAAGTGAGTGGCGCCGAACTGAAATGCGTTGATCCGCTTGGCGTCCACAACGTCGACCACGATGATTTTCTCGGCACCCGCCAGCCGTGCCCCCTGGATGGCCCCGCTGCCGATTCCGCCGCAGCCCACGACGACCACCGTGTCACCGGGTGTGACTTCGGCGGTGTTGACCGCTGACCCCCATCCGGTGGTGACACCACAGCCCAACAAGCAAGCGCGGGACAGCGGCAGGTCCTCATCGACCTTCACCACCGAGGCTTCGGGCACCGTGCCGTACTGGGAGAACGTGCCGACCAGTGCCATCGCGCCGACGTTCTGTCCGCGTGCCTTGCGGCGGTAGGTGCCGTCGAGCTGGGTGCCCGTCATGATCATCGCGCCGAGGTCGCAGAGATTCTGATGGCCGGTTGAGCAGAACCGGCAGCGCCCGCACGCGGGCAAAAATGAGGCGACGACGTGGTCGCCGGGGGCGAGGCCTGGTACGCCCGGCCCGACCTCCTGGATGATCCCGGCGCCTTCGTGGCCGCCGACCACCGGGAGTGGCGCGGGCAGATCGCCGGTGCGTACGTGTTCGTCGGAGTGGCACAGACCGGTGGCCGCCCACGACACCAAAACCTCGCCCGCGGAAGGCGGATCCAGATCGACCTCTTCGATGGTCCAGTCGGCTCCGAATTCCCACAGAACTGCGGCGTTCGTCTTCATGCCGCCGAGTGTAGAAGCCGAAGGGTTTACAGCGGTGGCTTCGGCACGATCAGGCCGGCTGCCGACTTCAGGTGGTCGACCGCCTCGGTGACGATCGAGTCGATCAACTCCGCGCACGTCGGCAGGTCGTCAATGATCCCGGCGACCTGCCCGGAGGCCAGTACCCCGGCATCGGTGTTGCCCTCGACCAGACCCGCCTTGAGCAGCATCGGGGTGTTCGCTGCCATCACGACCTGCGACCAGGTCAGCTCCTTGCCGTGACGCATCTGAAGACCATCGTTGATCATGGAGCGCCACGACATCTGCGACATCTTCTTGAACTTCTGCGCGTTGCGCATCGCAGCGGAGAAACCGCGCAGCCGGGACCCGCTCTCCAGTTTCTCGACCAGACCGGTGCGCAGTACCCGATGCGGCATGCCGTCCACCCGGGTGGAGACGACGGTTCCGTCAAGGGCCGCCTGCAGATAGCGCTCTTTGACGGCGTCGGGAACGGTGGAGTCGGAGGTCAGCAGGAACCGCGTCCCCATGGCGACTCCCGCCGCTCCGTACGACAGCGCGGCGGCCAGTCCACGGCCGTCGAAGAAGCCGCCCGCCGCGATCACCGGCATTCCGGTGCCGGCGACGGCGTCGAGCACCGACGGCAGTAGCAAGGTGGTGGCAATAGGTCCGGTGTGCCCGCCTCCCTCGCCGCCCTGCATGATGACGGCATCGGCGCCCCAGCCCGCGACTTTCTTGGCGTGCTTGGCCAGTCCCACGGACGGGATGACCACCACGCCCGCATCTTTGAGCTTTGCGATGAGGTCTGGCTTGGGTGCCAGCGCGAAAGAGGCGACTTTGACTCCTTCGCTGATCAGGAGGTCGACGCGCTGATTCGCGTCGCCGGCGTCGGCGCGGATGTTGATGCCGAACGGCTTGTCGGTGGCGGCTTTGACCTTGGCAACCGCGGTCTTGAGCTCGTCGAGTGTCATCGTCGCCGACGCCAGAATGCCGAGGCCACCGGCGTTGGCTGTGGCGGAGACCAGTCGGGCGCCTGCCACCCATCCCATGCCCGTCTGGACGACGGGGTGCTCGATGCCGACCATGTCGGTCAGCGGGGTCTTGAGGCTGGGACGTGGCGGGGTCATGCCCGAGCTTCTTTGACTGCCTTGACTTCGCGGTCTCGCAGCGACTTCGGGTCGATGACCTCCCGAATGAGCCGCTGCTCATCAGCGGACGGCAGCCGGGTGGTCTCGGCGGTGTCCAGCCCATGCACCTCGAATGAGGTGTTCTCGGCCACCTGTTCGGCCTCGACACCCGGGTGCAGCGACACCGCCCGCATCTGGTGGTCCGGACCGTTGAAGTCGAATACGCCGAGGTTGGTCACCACTTGGTAGACGTTGACGAAGCGATATGCAGGATTATCCGGATCGACTTTGTCCCAACCGATTCCGGAGACGATGTCCACCGAGTCGCCGAAAACCCGCTTGGAATGGTTGCCCACCCAATAGCTGGTGGTGTGATTGATGGTGTTTCCGGGTGCGCCGCGGACCCCGAACATCTGGCGCGTCGGGTGTTGCAGCGCTCCGAACGCCGACAGGTTCTGGTTGCCGTACCGGTCGATCTGGTTGGCGCCCATCACGACGTGGCGGCGGCCCCAGGCCAGTGTCTCGAACACTCGACCGAACGGCATCCAGCCCTCGATCGCGGCCGTCTCGCCGAGGGCCGGGGTATCGGCGATGAGCCGGGCTTCGCCGTCTGTCAACAGGATGTCGGGTGAGAAGGTCAGCCGCGCCAGCCGGGCGCCGATCGAAACCACGGTGGTCATCGGGCTGACCATGATCTCGCCGGCATCGCGGAAGAGTTCCGCGCAGGCGACGGTGCACACCTCCGCACGGGTTACCGAGATCACTTGGAGGCCTCCATATCTGACTTGAACTTCGCGATCGCGGTCTGGTAGTCGGTTTCCCCGCCGGATAGGTAGGTTTCCACGAATGCTGCCCACGACTCCTCGGAGCCGGCCGCCTCGGCATAGTGACGCTGGAATTTCTCGTCACGTCGATAGTCGGGTTCGGCCGTGGTGAAGTGGGCGCCACCCGGGGCCTCCACGACGGTGTCGACCATCATGCGGTTCACCAGCAAAGCCTGTGGTGGTACGGCTTTGACTAGTTCGTCGGTGGGAACCACTCTTTCGACCGACAGATGACGTCGCTGCGCGGCCATCAGGAACAGGTCGTCGAAATAGGGGTCGATCCCCGTGTAGGCCGCATTCCCTTGTGAATCACCGAGATTCATGTGCACAAACGCTGCATCCAGTGTGAGCGCGGGCATCGCGACCAGCTCCTCGAAACCGCCTTCGGTGGGGTAGGGCGAGCGTACTGTCTTGAGCTCGTCGCCCCAGAAGGCACGCACGTCGCTGCCCAGCCCCGCGCGAATCGGTAGGAATGGCAGTCGCTGCGCCGCCGCCTGCAGTCCACAACGCAGCATGCCTTCGTCCATCTCACGTGCCTCAATGGCGCCGGAGGTGCGGGCCTTGGCGAACCACGGGTCGTAGAACGGCGGCGAGTCCAGCGACACAAATCCGTAGTACGCCCGTTTGACCTTGCCGGCCGAGCAGAGCAGGCCGACGTCGGGTCCGCCGTAGGCGACGACGGTGAGATCGGTGACGTTCGTGCGCAGCAGCGCGCGTACGAACGCCATCGGCTTGCGCCGAGATCCCCAGCCCCCGATGCCGATGGTCATTCCACTCTCGATCGACGAAACGGCGTCGTCCAGGGTCGTTCGCTTGTCTGTCATTGCTTCTCCGATCCCTTCGAGGTGCCGGCGAACGCATCGCGGTGCTCATCGGCCACCCCGGCAAGGTTCAGTTCGAACGTGAATCCCTGCTCCATCCGGTAGCTGGTGTTCACCTTCTGCACGTCGATGAGATTCAGCGCCTCCTTGGCGGCGCGAATCACCCGGGTGTCCTTGGCGGCGATGTCGCGGGCGACGCGAAGCGCAGCCTCGTCGAGATCCGCGCGGGCCACCACCTCGTGCACCGACCCGAACCGGTGCAGGGTCTCGGCGTCCACCGTCGCCGCGGTGTAGAACAACCGGCGCATCATGTGCTGGGGTACCAGCCGGGATAGGTGGGTGGCCGCCCCGAGGGCGCCGCGTTCCACCTCCGGGAGGCCGAAAGTCGCGTCGTCGGAGGCGACGATGACGTCGGCGTTGCCCACAAGGCCGATGCCGCCGCCTACGCAGAAACCGTTGACCGCGGCAACCACGGGGACCTCACACTCGTATACCGAGCGGAAAGCGTGAAAACAGCCGCGGTTGGCGTCGATGAGCGCGGTGAAGCCCTCGGTGTTCTGCATCTCTTTGATGTCGACACCCGCGTTGAATCCGCGCCCCTCGGCCCGCAAGATCACCACGTGGGTGCTGTGGTCACGGCCCGCAGCGGTGATGGCGTCGCCGAGTTCGAACCAGCCGCGCGACGGGATCGCGTTGACAGGCGGGTAATCGACGGTGACCGAGACGATGCCCGGCTCCACAGTCTTCGAAGTGATGGTCAACAGGACTCCTGGTTCTCCGGGACGGCCGGCTACCTAAGCAAGCACTTGCTTGNNGCTTGGTACGCTAGCACAGTGACCGACACCGCCGACAGCGCTCTCCACGCCATCCGGCTCGCTCTGACTGACCGCGTTGTGCTGGTCACTGGGGGTGTGCGCGGGGTCGGCGCCGGGATCAGCCAGGTCTTCGCCGAGCAAGGCGCAACGGTGGTGACCTGCGCCCGCCGACCAGTCGAAGGCCTGCCCTACGATTTTCATTCCTGCGACATCCGTGACGATGAGTCGGTCAAGGCACTCATCGAGACGATCGTGGCCGACCACGGCCGCCTCGACGCGGTGGTGAACAACGCCGGGGGTTCGCCCTACGTGCTCGCCAAAGATGCCTCGGCGAAGTTCAGCCGGAAAGTCATTGAGCTCAATCTGCTGGGTGCGCTGTCGGTCTCGACGCACGCCAACGCCGCCATGCAGAGTCAGAAGTCCGGTGGTTCGATCGTCAACATCACCAGTGTGAGCGGCCGCAGGCCGACGCCGGGCACAGTTGCCTACGGCGCTGCCAAAGCGGGTATGGAGAACATGACCAGCACGCTGGCGGTTGAGTGGGCCCCGAAGGTGCGGGTGAACTCAGTCGTGGTGGGGATGGTAGAGACCGAGCAGTCCGAGTTGTTCTACGGCGACGCCGAATCGATCGCCGCGATTTCGCGTAATGTGCCGCTTGGTAGGCTCGCCACGCCAGTCGATATCGGCTGGGCCACAGCATTTCTGGCGTCGGATGCGGCGTCCTATATCAGCGGTGCGTCACTAGAGGTGCATGGCGGCGGTGAGCCGCCGCACTACTTGTCGACCACCACCGCCGACATCAAATAGGCCCAGGGCCTGGAAAAGGGGTTAGCAATGGGACTTGTCGACGGCCGCGTGGTCATCGTGACGGGCGCGGGTGGCGGTATCGGCCGCGCTCACGCTTTGGCGTTCGCCGCCGAGGGGGCTCGTGTTGTGGTGAACGACATCGGGGTGGGTCTCGACGGTTCCCCGGCTGGGGGTGGAAGCGCCGCGCAGGGCGTCGTCGACGAAATCGTCTCTGCCGGAGGCGAAGCCGTCGCCAGCGGAGCCAACGTCGCCGACTGGGAGCAGGCCGAGGGGCTCATCCAGACAGCAGTGGACTCCTTCGGCGGCCTTGACGTTTTGGTGAACAACGCCGGCATCGTCCGCGACCGGATGTTCGCCAATGCCACCGAGGAAGAGTTCGACGCAGTCACCGCCGTGCACCTGAAGGGGCACTTCGCCACGATGAAGCACGCCGCCGCGTACTGGCGCGCCAAGTCCAAGGCCGGTGAGGGTGTGGACGCCCGCATCATCAACACCAGCTCCGCGGCAGGGCTGCAAGGCAGTGTGGGACAGGCGAACTACAGCGCCTCCAAGGCTGGCATCGCCGCGCTGACGTTGGTCGCCGCAGCCGAGATGGGCCGCTACGGCGTGACCGTCAATGCGATTGCGCCGGCGGCGCGTACCCGAATGACGGAGACGGTCTTTGCCGAGATGATGTCCACTCAGGACGCCGACTTCGACGCGATGGCGCCGGAAAACGTCTCGCCGCTGGTGGTGTGGCTGGGCAGCGCGCAATCCCGCGATGTCACCGGCAAGATTTTCGAAGTTGAGGGCGGCAAGATCCGCATCGCCGAGGGCTGGGGCCACGGCCCGGAGATCGACAAGGGTGCCAAATGGGATCCCGCCGAACTCGGCCCCGTGGTCACCGACCTGCTGGCTAAGGCCAGAACCCCGGTCCCGGTCTACGGAGCCTGATCAGGCCGGATCGCAGATGAGGATCGGGATCTCGCGGTCGGTGTAGGTCCGGTAGTTGGCGAAGTCCGGATACATGGCATCGAGCTTGGGCCAGTACTGCGCGCGTTCCTCCGCTGTGGCGTCACGGGCGATCAGCGCCAGCACCTCGTTCTTGATCTGAAACGACACCCGGGGGTTGGCCTGAATGTTCAAGTACCACATGGGATTGGTGGCGCGACCGCCCTGGGAGGCGACCAGGATTACACGGTCACCCTCACGCAGGTACAACAGCGGGCTCTCCCGGGCTTCACCGGACTTGCGGCCGATGGTCGTCAGGATGCCGACCGGCGGGGGAGCGCTGAAGCGGTTGGACCCGCCGCGCCACTTGGATCCGAGACGACCGCCGGTGGCTTTGAACGCCCACGTGTTGAACCGGGACATCCACTTGATGCCGATTCCCGCGGCCTTAGAATTCAGTCCTTCAACCTGCTTGGGGCTCAGGGGGCGGGGAGGTTTGGCCATAGCGAATCCTATCGAGTCAGGAACGGTCGGATATTGGCCCGAATATGGTGGATCTGCGCCCGTCCGGCGGGGTCGTCGGCTGGGATGAGGAACGTCTCGTCGATGTGAGCCCCGACGCGACGTCCGGCGAGGCTCGGCTTGGTCGATAGGTCGAATCGGGCCCGCACCGTGTCACCGTCGATGGTGAACTCCGGTGCGGTAACCGACCTGATCACCCGGTACTGCATGCCTCGATTGAGGCTGCGGCGCAGGTGATTTCCCGAGAACCCGGTTTTGAGTCCGACCTCGACCCGTGTGCAACCCGGTGCGAACGGCACCTTGGAAGCGTCATGACTGGCCAGCGCGTCGATGTAGGCCTGTGCCGCAGCGATGCGGTCCGCGTCGGAAATAGCCGGCGATGCCGTCATATGCGCTCGATGATCGTTCCGGTGGACAACGCCCCGCCGGCACACATCGTGATCAGTGCGGTTGTCTTGTCGGTGCGCTCCAACTCGTGCAGCGCGGTGGTGATGAGCCGGCTGCCGGTACTGCCCACAGGGTGGCCCAGCGCGATGGCCCCCCCGTTGACGTTGACGGTAGCCATGTCAGGCTCGTGTACCCGGGCCCAGGACAGCACCACCGACGCGAACGCCTCGTTGATTTCGGTGATGTCGATGTCGCCGATCTTCATCCCGGCCTTCTCCAGCACCTTCGCGGTCGACTGAACGGGGCCGTCGAGGTGGTAATAGGGTTCGGCGCCGACGAGCGCCTGGCTGACGATGCGGGCCCGCGGCTTCAGCCCCAGAGCCTTGGCTTTGGCTTCATCCATCCACAGCACCGCTGCAGCGCCGTCAGAGATCTGCGATGACGTTCCCGCGGTGTGAATTCCACCCTCCATCACCGGGTTCAGGGACGCCAGACCCTCTAGCGTGGTGTCACGCAAACCCTGATCACGGCTCACGAAAGCGCGCTCGGAGGTCGGTTGCTTGTTCTCGTCGAGGACCGGTGCCTCGATGGGGCTGATCTCACGGTCGAACCGGCCCTCCGCCCACGCCTGTTTGGCTTTGCGTTGCGAGTCGAAGCCGAACTGGTCGATGTCTTCGCGGGTGATTCCGCGACGCTTAGCGATGCGCTCGGCGGCGGTGAACTGGTCGGGCAGGTCGATGTCCCAGGACTCTGGCCGAATGATGCTGCGATCCGGTCCGGCGTTCGCGCCCAGGCCGACACGGCTCATCGCCTCGATACCGCAGGCGATACCGACATCGATGGCGTCTGCCGCGATCAGACCCGCGATCAAACCGTTGGCCTGCTGACCGCTGCCGCACTGGCAATCGACCGTCATCGCGCCCACGTGATCCGGTAAACCGGCCACCAACCAGCCCACCCGAGTGATGTTGTTGGACTGCTCGCCGAACTGCGTCACGCAGCCGCCGATGACCTGTTCCACGTGGCCTGGATCGATGCCGGCTTTCTCGACGAGTGCCCGCTGGGTGGCGCCGAGCAGCTCGGTGGCGTGCAGGCCGGACAGCCATCCTTTTCGCTTGCCGATGGGGCTACGGGTGGCTTCAACGATGACAGGGTTACCCATTCCGTAAGGCTAGAACACGTTTCATCAGCTTGCCAAGCTGCGTTACGGCCAAGCCTTTGATCTGCGGAGGAGGCATGTTTTACTGGCACTAGAACACGTTGCAATTTAGGAGCGCACAGCTATGGTCCCCCTTGATATTCCGGCCGACTTCGATTTCCTCGACCCTGACCTCAACCTCAAGTGTCTACCCGTGGCCGAACTCGCCGAGTTGCGCGCGTCCGACCCTGTTCACTGGGTGAATGTTCCCGACGGGTGCGGCGGCTTCGGCGACAAAGGTTACTGGGTGATCTCCAGGCACGCCGACGTCAAGGAGGTGTCGCGGCGCAGTGACATCTTCTCCAGCTGGCAGAACGGTGTGATCCCGGTCTGGCCGAAGGACATGACCTTCGACAAGATCGAGCTGCAGCGCAACGTCATGCTCAATATGGATGCGCCGCACCACACCCGGCTTCGTAAGATCATCTCGCGCGGGTTCACCCCGCGGGCTGTCGGGCGGCTCGAGGACGAACTCGCGCAACGCGCGCAGAACATCGCCAAAACCGCGGCCGCCGCGGGCAGCGGCGATTTTGTCGAGCAGGTGTCGTGCGAGTTGCCGCTGCAGGCCATTGCCGGTCTGCTCGGCGTTCCCCAGGAAGACCGCGACAAGCTATTCCGCTGGACCAACGAGATGACCAGCAGTGACGATCCCGAGTACGCGCACATCGATCCCGCGCAGTCCTCGATGGACCTCATCATGTATGCGATGGCGATGGCCGAGGAGCGGGCGAAGAACCCGACCGAGGACATCGTGACGAAGCTCATCGAGGCCGACATCGATGGCGAGAAGCTCACTGACGACGAGTTTGGTTTCTTCGTCATCATGCTCGCCGTGGCCGGCAACGAGACCACCCGCAACTCGATAACCCACGGAATGGTCGCCTTCACCGAGAACCCCGACCAGTGGGAGCTGTTCAAGAAAGAGCGACCGACCACCGCCGTCGATGAGATCGTCCGGTGGGCTACTCCGGTTTCGGCCTTCCAGCGCACCGCACTCGAGGACACCGAACTGGGTGGCGTGCAGATCAAGAAGGGACAGCGGGTTGTGCTGTCATACCGCTCAGCCAATTTCGATGAGGAAGTCTTCGACGACCCGCACACATTCAACATCCTGCGCGACCCGAATCCGCACGTCGGGTTCGGTGGTACCGGCGCCCACTTCTGCATCGGTGCGAACCTGGCCCGGATGACCATCAATCTGATCTTCAACGCGATCGCCGACAACATGCCCGACCTCAAGCCGGTCGGGGAGCCAGAACGACTACGGTCAGGTTGGCTGAACGGAATCAAGCACTGGCAGGTGGATTACACAGGCGCAGGCCGCCCAAAATCCCGTTAGACACAATCGGATCTAGGAGGATTCGGGTGGATTTCAGTCCCGATGAAGGGCAACAAGCTGTCGTCGATGTGGTGACCTCGGTGCTGGACCGCGACAACAGCTGGGAGGCGCTGGTGGCCGGCGGCGTGCCCGTACTCGCGGTGCCCGAACGGCTCGACGGCGATGGTCTCGGTCTGGCCGAGATCGCTACCGCCCTCACCGAGATCGGTCGGCATGGGACCATCGGTCCGGCGCTGGTGACCCTGGGTGCCACGGCGGTACTACTCGATCTGGCGTCGGTGGATCAACAGGACCGCTACTTGGCCGGCCTCGCAAAGGGCGCGGTACTCACATTCGCACTGAACGAGCCAGGCGTATCACTGCCGGATCAACCCACCACGACGTTGGACGGAAACAAACTGAACGGCACCAAGCTTGCCGTGGGCTATGCCGAAACCGCGGAGTGGATCGTGGTCAGCACCGACAGCGGTGTTGTGGTGGTCTCCGGCGCAGCCGATGGGCTGACCGTCACCAGGACCCCGACCTCAAACGGATCCGAGGAATTCGTGGTGTCGTTCGCCGATGTGGCGGTGGCCGGCGACGACGTGCTCCCGGGCGCTACATCGCATCGGATAAACCAACTGGTGTTGGCCACCGTGGGTGCCTTTGCCGCCGGCTTAATGGCGGGCGCGTTGCGGCTCACCGCGGACTACGTCGCCACCAGGGAACAGTTCGGCCGTCCGCTGTCGACGTTCCAGACGGTTGCCGCTCAACTGTCCGAGGTCTACATCGCCTCCCGCACAATTTCTTTGGTTTCCACGTCGGCAATTTGGCT
This sequence comes from Mycobacterium sp., assembly GCA_020438915.1. GTDB lineage: Bacteria > Actinomycetota > Actinomycetes > Mycobacteriales > Mycobacteriaceae > Mycobacterium. The sequence continues at coordinate 5,075 of JAGQTR010000046.1, read as the reverse complement.
GCTCTCCGAAGGCGGTGACGCCGATTCGGATGTCGACAGTGAACTGGCGATACTCGGCTATTGGCTCACCTCCCAGGGTCCACCCGCGATGCGGACATGCCATCATCTGCATGGCGGCATGGGTATGGACATCACTTACCCGATGAACCGCTACTACTCCTCGATCAAAGATCTGACCCGACTGCTGGGTGGTCCCTCGCACCGCCTCGACTTGGTGGGAGCGTAATGTACATCCAACTGACATCTGAGCAGCGGCAGCTGCAAACCGAACTGCGCCAGTATTTTTCGACGCTCATCACCGCCGATGAGGCTGAGGCGATGGCGTCCGACCGGCACAACGAGGCCTACCGAGCGTTGATCAAGCGGATGGGATCCGACGGCAAACTCGGGGTCGGCTGGCCCAAGGAGTACGGCGGGTTGGGCTTCGGGCCCATCGAACAGCAGATCTTCGTCAACGAAGCCAACCGGGCCGACGTCCCACTGCCGCTGGTTACCCTGCAGACCGTGGGGCCGACGCTACAGGTGTACGGCACCGAGGAGCAGAAGAAGAAGTTTCTTCCCGGAATCCTTTCGGGTGACGTGCATTTCGCCATCGGATACTCCGAGCCTGACGCCGGCACCGACCTGGCCTCGCTGCGCACCACCGCGGTGCGCCATGGCGACGAATACGTCGTCAACGGCCAGAAGATGTGGACCACCGGCGCTCATGATGCCGACTACATCTGGCTTGCGTGCCGCACCGACCCCGAAGCCGCCAAACACAAGGGCATCTCGATTCTGATCGTCGACACCAAGGATCCCGGCTTCTCGTGGACTCCGATCATTCTCTCCGATGGCGCACACCACACCAACGCGTCCTACTACAACGACGTCCGGGTTCCCGCGGACATGCTGGTCGGCGAGGAGAACGGTGGTTGGAAGCTCATCACCACCCAACTCAATCATGAGCGGGTTGGCCTGGGCCCCGCCGGCCGCGTCGCCGGCATCTACGACCGGGTCTGCGCGTGGGCTTCAAAACCGGGGTCGGATGGCATCACACCGGTCGAACACTCCGACGTTCAACGGCTCTTGGGGCAGATCAAGGCGATCTGGAGAGTCAACGAACTACTCAACTGGCAGGTGGCGGCATCGGGTGAAACCATCGCCGTCGCCGATGCCGCTGCCACGAAAGTCTTTTCCACCGAACGCATCCAAGACGTCGGGCGGATCGCCGAGGAGATCGTCGGCAAGTACGGCAACCCGGCTGACCCGGACACCGGCGAACTGCTCGACTGGCTGGACAAGATGACCAAACGCAATCTGGTGATCACGTTCGGCGGAGGTGTGAACGAGGTGATGCGCGAGATGATCGCCGCGTCCGGTCTCAAGGTTCCCAGGGTGCCGCGATGAGTAGTGTCGAAGACATCAAGGCCGCCGCCGAGAAGGTCAAGGCTGAGGGGAAAAGCGCTCCGCGCACCGGCCGCCACCCGGTGAACCAGCCGATGGTGGACCACTGGCTGGACGCGATGGGTGACAAGAACCCGATCTACGTCGACGATGCCGCAGCTAGAGCGGCCGGTCACCCGGGAGTGGTGGCACCGCCCGCGATGATCCAAGTGTGGACGATGATGGGCCTTGGCGGTGTCCGACCCGACGACGACCCGCTCGGCAGGATCATCGAGTTGTTCGATGCTGCAGGCTATGTCGGGGTGGTGGCGACCAACTGCGAACAGACCTACCATCGCTATCTGCGTCCCGGTGAGAAGGTCAGCGTCGCCGCTGAGTTGGTCGATGTCGTCGGCCCCAAACGAACAGCGCTGGGCGAAGGCTTCTTCATCACGCAGAAGATCACCTGGCTCAGCGGTGAGAGTGGCGACGAGCCAGTTGCGGAGATGATGTGGCGCATCATGAAGTTCCTGCCCGCACAAAAAACTCCGGATGCTGCGTCGCCGCCGCCGGTGCCTGGAGACCTCGACGCCGACGCGATGATGCGACCTGCGGCGTCGAAGGACACCAAGTTTTTCTGGGATGGGGTGTGCGCGCACGAACTACGGATTCAGAAACGTCCGGACGGCACTCTGCAGCATCCGCCGGTGCCTGCGCTGTGGGCAGACCCCAGCGATGAGGCGGCGCCGTCGGGCTATGTTGTCGCCAGCGGTAAGGGCACGGTATTCAGTTTCGTCGTACACCATGCCCCGAAGGTTCCTGGCCGCACCCTGCCGTTTGTGATCGCGCTGGTGGAACTCGAGGAAGGAGTGCGGATGCTCGGCGAGCTCCGCAACGTCGACCCGGCCGGAGTGGAGATCGGAATGCCTGTTCACGCAACGTATATCGACTTTCCCGAAGGGGAATCAGGGCCAGCGTGGACGCTCTATGCCTGGGAGCCGGTCGCATGAGCGCAACCATCGCTGTGGGCACCAAGCTCCCCGAAGTCAAGATTTACGGGGACCCGACGTTCATCGTCTCGACAGCCATCGCGACGCGCGACTATCAGGATGTGCACCACGACCGGGACAAAGCGCAGGCCAAGGGCTCCAAGGATATCTTTGTCAACATTCTCACCGACACCGGTCTGGTGCAGCGCTTCATCACCGACTGGGCCGGACCCACTGCAGTCATCAAGTCCATCGGCCTGCGGCTGGGGGTACCGTGGTACGCCTACGACACCGTGACGTTCACCGGTGAGGTGACCGAGATCGTGGACGATGTGATCACGTTGAAAATCACCGGTAGCAACAGCCTCGGCGATCACGTGATCGCCAACGCCACGCTAGTTTTCGGAGGTACCGCGTGAGCGACGGACTGTCCGGCAAGGCCGCCATCGTCGGTATCGGTGCCACCGAATTTTCCAAGAACTCCGGTCGAAGCGAACTACGTCTGGCCGCCGAGGCGGTGCTCGACGCACTGGACGACGCGGGTCTGGCCCCGTCGGACGTCGACGGCATGGTCACGTTCACGATGGACTCCAACACCGAGGTGGCCGTCGCGCGTGCTACCGGGATCGGAGAGTTGAAGTTCTTCTCCAAGATCCACCACGGCGGTGGGGCGGCCTGCGCGACGATCCAACAGGCGGCGATCGCGGTGGCGACCGGAGTAGCGGAATGCGTTGTGGCCTATCGGGCCTTCAACGAACGCTCCGGGATGCGGTTCGGTCAGGTGCAGATGCGGCTGGTGGAGAATGCCGACTCGACCGGCGTCGACAATTCGTTCTCCTATCCGCACGGACTGTCGACGCCCGCGGCGCAGGTGGCGATGATCGCCCAGCGGTACATGCACCTGTCCGGCGCGACCAGCAGGGATTTCGGCATGGTATCGGTTGCTGATCGCAGACACGCGGCCAACAACCCCAAGGCGTACTTTTACGGCAAGCCGATCACCATCGAGGAACACCAGAGCTCACGGTGGATCGCCGAACCGCTGCGCCTGCTGGACTGTTGCCAGGAGACCGACGGCGGTGTGGCGCTGGTCGTGACGACGCCCGAACGCGCCAAGGATCTCAAGCACCGGCCGGCCGTCATCGCGGCAGCTTCTCAAGGATCCAGCCCGGATCAGTATTCGATGGTCAGCTACTACCGGCCGGAGCTAGGGCTGCCCGAGATGGGGTTGGTGGGCAGGCAACTCTGGCAGCAGTCCGGTCTGCGTCCCACCGATATCCAAACCGCGATCCTCTATGACCACTTCACCCCGTTCACGTTGATTCAGCTCGAAGAACTCGGCTTCTGCGGGCCGGGTGAGGCCAAGGATTACATCGCCGACGGTGCGATCGAGATCGGCGGTAGGTTGCCGATCAACACCCACGGTGGCCAGTTGGGCGAGGCCTACATCCACGGGATGAACGGTATCGCTGAGGGGGTGCGGCAGCTGCGCGGGACTTCGGTGAACCCCGTGCCGGACGTGCAGCACGTATTGGTGACCGCAGGCACCGGCGTGCCGACATCGGGACTCATCCTGAGGTGAGCCTCGCACGATCGGGTCCGGATGCCTACTACCCTTGGCCAGATGAGCTCCCGCGAGCCAGGACCCGACCAGTCGCGGATGTCGGTGAATCCACGCCCGGTGCGGCACAGTCGCAGGCCGGTAGCGCTGCTTGCGTTGGCTATCGCGGCCGTCGTGGGGCTGGGGGCCACCGCCTGGCTTTTCTGGCCGTCACCGGATACCCCTGAGATGTCGACCAGCGAATCGACCGAGACCCTGGAAGCGAACAAGTTGCCGGAGGAGGCTGAGGCGCGGTTGATGGACATGCTGCCGCGTGGATACACCCCGGACACATGTGAAGTCGTGATTCCGGCTGAAGATGTACTGGCACAGATCAGTTGCGACGAAAATGCAGATACCGGCGGGCCGTTGACAGCCAGGTACACCCTCGCCAAGGACGATGAATCACTGCATGCGCTGTTCGACGACATCGTCAGGGCCACCTCGGTGGTGGACTGCCCTGGGAACATGCAGTCACCGGGGCCGTGGCGCCGCAATGCGACGCCGCAGCAGGCCGCCGGCACGCTGGTGTGCGGGTTTCAGCAGAGCAAGCCGACGGTCGCGTGGACGACTGAAGCGGCGCTGATGATCAGCGAAGTGCAGTCGGGCCCGCAGGGCCCGAACATGGTTCAGTTGTACACCTGGTGGGCTTCACATTCCTGACCATCCCGACCGGACCACGGCGACGGTCAGCCGGGGGGCGGAGGAACGACGGTGGTCGCGGGCACTGAGTTTGCGGGAATACCTGCCGCATCGGCGGTGCCCTCCGGGATCGGGGTGCCGCTACTGCCCGACGGTATTGGGGTGCCCGAGCTGCCTTCGGGTATCGGGGTGCCGCTACTGCCGGACGGTATCGGGGTGCCTGAGCTGCCCTCCGGGATCGGGGTGCCGCTGCTGCCCTCCGGCAGTGGCGTGTCCAGGGTCGCCGCGCCACCCTTGGGCAGCGGTGCGTCCGGGGTAGCCGCGCCGGCATCGGACGGGATGGTCGGGGTGCCGGCCGACGCTGGGCCGCCGCCGGCGGATCCGGCTACCGCCGCGGGCGGTTCGACCCAGACGAGGAGATCCTGGCCGCCGTTGCTGTAGACGACGCTATCGGGGCTGGCGCCGGTGACGTCGAAGTA
>JAGQTR010000568.1 GCA_020438915.1 Mycobacterium sp. | reverse complement strand
GTGATCTTGTTCTTCTTCATCAGGAAGTGCACGCCTGTGACGCGGCCTTCAGCCACCTTGCGACTGCGATCGAAGGCGGCACCGTAGTCGAAGCTCGCCTCCCCGCTGATGCCGAACTGCTTGGCCTCCTTGGTGAAGACGTGTGCGAGCTCAGCGTTGCGCAGCAGCGCCTTCGACGGGATGCACCCGACATTGAGGCACACGCCGCCCCAGTACTTGGGCTCGACGATGGCGGTGCTCAGCCCCAGTTGGGCGGCACGAATGGCCGCGACGTATCCGCCGGGGCCGGCTCCGAGGACAACGACGTCATAGTGGGTCACGGTTTCCCACCCTAGTGGGCGCGGCCCGAACCGGAGGTCTCACCGCAGAAGCAAATTGGGTCTTGTCGTCTCGATTGTCAGCGCACTTTCCCGGAATTCGGGGGCGCTGGCGAAGATACCTGTGCTTGAATCCCGTCCATGAAAATGAGCACTCTGGTCGTCGGCGCCGTGGCCGCACCGGCCATCGTCACCAGCGTGTGTCTCCTGTCGGCCGCTGCGGCCGGGGCCACCACCGAGGAGGCGGGCGCCAGCAGCGTCAGCAAATCCGCGGATACGTCAGACCCATCGACGCCGCCGTCCTCGCCGGGCAGCGACACGGACGAGCCCGGCGCGATCACCGCAAGTGACGACGACGCCGATCCGCTATCCGACGTCGATGCCGATCTTGATGCCGACGATGACGAGTCGGGCGGCGCCGCCGATTTCAACGCAGATGACGACAGCGGCGAGAGCATTCCGGCCGGCGAGGCCGCCGGCTCCGGCGACGCCGACGCTGACGCTGACCAATCAGGGCCGGAGTCGGTCCCGAACAGCGCTCGACGGTACGCATCCGAGAGCCTGGTCACCCTCGACACCGTCGTCGATGAGGAACCCGAGGCCGACACCGTTGACCTTGCGCTGCAGCAGATCGCGCAGGCGCGCGACGAACTGTACTCGGCGACGTGGGACAGCGGCCTGATCCTGGCCGGTCTGGCCGCGATGCTCCCGCAGATGTATCTGTCCGGTGCCACCACATCGCTGGAGCGCTGGGAGCACGACCACGCCCGGCTCCAGGAAGAGTTCGCCGCAACCGTGGACAACCCGTTCGCGCACTGGATCGCCGGGCTGCGCATCGAGAACAGCATCCAGCGGACCATTCGCGTGCAACGTCAGCTCGACGCCGCCGAGGACTGGCTGCCGGTGGTGGGATGGTTTGGTCCGCGCGACGCGATGGCCGCCATCGCCGAGTTGGTCGACAAGGCGGCGGACAACGGACTCGTCTACCAAATCCTCGACCTCTACATGGAAAACGTGGACGGCGTCCGGCACGTCAACCCGATCATGCGGATGTCGGTCAACGGCGGGGAATACGTGGACGTTCTGCTCGACACCGGATCGCTGGGTCTGGTGATCGACCCCCAGCTGATCGGCCTGAAGAACATCGGAGCACCGTTCGATCACGGGACCGGGTGCTATGGCGACTGTTCGGTCGAATACGCCTGGGATGCGTACAACATCCCCGTCGCCGTGAACGGCATCGAGAGTTCACCCACGCCGGTGCTCGTCGTCACGCTCGACACCTGGTACGCGCTGTCGGAAACCAACGGTGCCTACGACGGCATCCTGGGTATCGGGGCCAACAACCCTTACCCGTTCCCATCGAATCCGCTGACCGCGCTGCCAGGCCTGCTCAACCAGGGCGTGCTGATCCAGGAGCGGCGTCGGCGGGCAATACTCGGCCCCAACCCGTATTCCGCCAGGGTCACGCTGGACGGCGCACCGATCATCAGGGACCTGGTGGTGCAGGTCGGAGACCATGATCGCTGGCTGGTCGAAACGTGGATCGACTCCGGCGGAATCTTCGGCACCGTCCCCAAGAACGTCGTCGGTGGTGATGACAGTGTGCCGGCCGGGACTCCCATCTCGGTCTACACCGAGGACGGCGAGACACTTCTGTTCGCCTACACCACGACACAGGCCAACAAACCCGATGTCGTGCCCGGCGGCCCGGTGATCATGGGTTTCCCGCCGTTCCAGGCAGCGTCGATCTACGTCGACTTCCGCGGCAGCGGCAAGACGATCTTCAACCACGCCTAGACGAGCACCGCATTCTCTACCGGCTGATCCAGCCGAACACATAGCCGCCGTAGAGGACCGCGGCCGCCACGGTCGAGGCGAAGGGTGCCGACATCAGCGCGATAGCCGTGGCCGCTATCACCGGCCGGTTCTGCACCAGGGCGCTGAGCAGACTGCCGACGATGCACGACACCAGGTAGACCAACACGACGAAGACCGGCATGGTTTTGTCCAGCGAGTGGTACCACCAGTAGTACAGGCCCAGTCCAGCGGCGGACGCGGCGACCCAGATCCCCGTCACGACGAAGACGAACCGCCATCGGTTGAGATGCTGCTCGACACCGGGAACGACGGTCGGGTGCGCGGGCAGGGCCACTGGCGCGACCGGTTCGCTGGGGGCTGCCGGCTGGTCCATGAGTCCCTGCGCGGCGAAGGAGCCGGTGAACTCGGGCGTAAACGGCTGGGTGAGGTCGCCGGGCAGCCCCTGCCGACCGTCAGACACCGGAGACCACCTGGATCGCGGCCAGTGTTGCGAACCAACCCGGTCCTATGGCGAGCAGCAGGGCTCCCAGACCGGTGACCCAGCGCCTGCCCGACAGCACAATCGTCAGCAAGCCGACCAGCGTGGGCACGCCGATGACCAAGGCGATCACGATGTCGGGCCGGACCGGCACGGTGACCTCGACGGTGGCAGCGACCGCGGCGATGATGCCGGCGGCGACACCGACGATCATCACCCCGGCCAACACCGATGCACGCGGCAGCGGAATCACGCTTGTGACGATAACGCTGCGGGCACCACAGACCGCGGCGGCGCGCCCTGACCGCGAGATATCAGTCAGCGTCGTAAATCGGCCGGAACAGCCGCCGCGGGTGAATCTCGCCGGGCGGGAACGGGGCGGGAACGGATCAGGCGCCGGGCAGCGGGCACGTGCCGGGGCCACCGGTCCCGGTAACGACGTGGGTGCCGTTCGACGGCGGACGCACACCGCGTTCGTAATCGGCGCCGGTCACCGGCGGTACGGCAGCCAGGGCCGCGCTCTCCTCATCGGTGAACGCACGGCCTCGGGAGAGGAATCGCACACCCTCGGGGGCCTCCAGGCTGAACCCGCCACCGCGGCCCGGCACCACGTCGATCACCAATTGGGTGTGCTTCCAGGCATCGAACTGGGGACCAGAGATCCACACCGGCACCGTGTCGCCGACGTCGAGCACGGCCAGCAGGATGTCTCGATCTCCGACCAGGAAATCGCCGTCCGGGTAGCACATCGGCGAGGACCCATCGCAGCAGCCGCCGGACTGATGGAACATCAGCGCGCCGTGACGCCGCTGGAGCCGACGCAAGAGATCGGCCGCGGCCTCGGTCACCAGTGCCCGGTTCGGAACATCCACGCCGTCACGCACCGTCAGGTCCTCCTACCAGTGGTGTTCACTCTTGCTCAACACGCTATGCCCCTCCCGCCAGGATTACGAGGCCTCGGGTGCACCACCTGAGCCGACCGTAACGGCAGCCGCCACAATGGCTGATGTGGCAGACACCCAACAACCCGATCCGTACCTCTGGCTCGAGGAGATCAGCGGTGACGACGCGCTGACATGGGTCCGGGAGCACAACGAACCCACACTTGCTGAGTTCGGCGGTGACCGCTTCGAGCAGATGCGCTCGGACGCCCTAGAGGTTCTCGATACCGACGCGCGAATCCCGTATGTGCGCCGCCGGGGTGAATACCTGTACAACTTCTGGCGCGACGCCGCCAACCCACGCGGCCTCTGGCGGCGCACCACGTTGGAGAGCTACCGCAGCGAGCAACCCGACTGGGACGTCGTCATCGACGTCGACCGATTGGCGCTCGACGATGACACCAACTGGGTGTGGGCCGGGGCCGACGTCATCGAACCCGATCACTCGGCGGCGCTGATCACCTTGTCGGCCGGCGGTTCGGACGCCGCGGTGGTGCGCGAGTTCGACATGAACACCCGCACGTTCGTCGAGGGCGGCTTTCAACTACCCGAGGCCAAGTCCCAAATCAGCTGGGAAGACCCCGACACCGTCCTGGTCGGCACCGATTTCGGCGAGGGCTCGCTGACCGATTCCGGGTATCCCCGACTAGTCAAGCGGTGGCGACGGGGTCAGCCACTCACCGCCGCCGAGACCGTTTTCAGCGGTGCACCCACCGACGTCGTCGTCGCCGCGTCGGTCGACCGCACCGTGGGCTTCGAACGCACCATGGTGAGCCGAGCCCTGGACTTCTTCAACCAAGAGGTCTATGAGTTACGCGCCGGTGAGCTGATCCGCATCGACGCCCCCACCGATTCCAGCGTCTCGGTGCACCACGATTGGCTGCTGATCGAGTTGCGCACCGAATGGTGCTACCGCCTCGGGGCCGGCGTCGAGAACTACCCGGCCGGATCCCTGCTGGCAGCTGACTACGACGAGTTCCTTTCGGGCACAGCCGAATTACAGGTAGTGTTCACCCCCGACGAGCACACCTGCCTGCACCACTACGCGTGGACGCGGGACCGACTTGTCGTGGTCACACTCGCCGATGTAGCCAGCCACGTCGAAGTGCTCACGCCGGGCACCTGGACCGCTGAGCCGGTGACGGGCCTTCCGGAGAACACCGACACCACGATTGTCACCACCGACAGCCTGGGTGACGAGATATTCCTCGACGCAGCGGGTTTCGACACACCATCGCAGCTGCTGTACCGAGGTGCAGGCGAACCGGCCTTCACCCCGATCAAGCGAGCTCCGTCGTTCTTCGATGCTGCCGACATCGAGGTCGCACAACACTTCGCCACCTCCGATGACGGCACGTCGATCCCCTACTTCGT
>JAGQTR010000567.1 GCA_020438915.1 Mycobacterium sp. | reverse complement strand
CGGGTTCGGCGGGCGAACTATGTGTACGGGTCCGCCAAAGCGGGTTTGGACGGTTTCTGCAGCGGGCTGGCCGACGCACTGCACGGTTCGAGCGTGCGGTTGCTGTTGGTGCGGCCCGGTTTCGTCATCGGGCGAATGACGGAGGGCATGTCGCCGGCGCCGTTCTCCAGCACCCCGGAGCAGGTCGCGGAGGCGACGGTGCGGGCGCTGCGCCGCGGCCGGGGCAGCGTGTGGGTGCCGAGAATCCTCAAACCGGTGTTCATGGGGATGAAGATGTTGCCGCAGTCGATGTGGCGCAGGTTGCCGCGATGAGCGCTTGCGCGAAGAGCAGAGGGCGGCGATGAGCGCACCAATGATCGTTGTGGTGGGCATCGGCGCCGACGGCATGGCTGGTCTGTCGCCTGCGTCGAGCGCCGAATTAGTCAGGGCGACAGTGATTTTCGGTTCACAACGGCAACTCGAACTGCTGGACGGGAGCGTTTCGGCGGCGCGGCGGCCGTGGCCGTCGCCGATGCTGCCTGCGCTGCGCACAATCCTTGACGACACCGCTGACGACATCCATGTGGTGGCAAGCGGAGATCCGATGCTGCACGGGGTCGGCAGCACACTCATCGGGCTCTACGGTCCCGGCCGGGTCGCTGTGCTGCCGCATGTGTCTTCGGTGACGCTGGCCTGTTCAAGAGTTGGCTGGTCGGTGCAGGACACCGAGGTGATCAGCCTGGTCACCGCCGAACCGCACAACGCGGTGCGCCGCGGCGGACGGGCCATCGTGTTGTCCCGCGACCGCTCCAGTCCAGCGGCCCTGGCGCGACTACTGACCGACTCCGGACGCGGTGAGTCCGAGCTGACGGTGCTCGAACAGCTCGGCGGGGCGCGGGAGTTGCGCCGCACATCCACGGCGCACGAGTGGGCCGCCCGTCCTCCCGGCAATGTGGACGACCTCAACGTGATGGCCGTGCATTATCTGCCCGACGAGCGCCACCTCGCGACGCTGCCCGACAATGTATTTGCCCATGACGGCCAGATCACGAAGCAGGCGATGCGCGCGGTCTCACTGGCCGCGCTGGCGCCGCGGCCCGGAGAGCTGCTGTGGGACGTCGGAGCGGGCTCGGGCAGTGTCGCGATCGAGTGGTGTCGCAGCGGACCCGGTTGTCGCGCCATTGCTTTCGAACGCGATGAGGCCCGGCGAAGGCGGATCGTCGAAAACGCGACCGCGTTCGGCGTACCGGTCGAGGTGACACTCGAGGCGCCGGAGTCGTTCGGCTCCGCCGCACCGCCCGCGGCGATCTTCCTCGGAGGCGGCATCAGTCAGCCCGGATTGCTGGACGCCTGCTGGGAGCGGCTTCCGGCAGGCGGTCGCCTCGTCAGCAACGCGGTGACGGTGGAGTCCGAAGCCGTGTTGGCGCAGTGGTTCTCCCGCGTCGGCGGTGAGTTGCGACGGTTTCAGCACTATCGGGGTGAACCTGTCGGTTCCCTCACCGGTTGGCGGCCAGCGATGCCTGTGACCCAGTGGTCGGTGGTCAAGCCGGCCGATAGGACCTGATCAGTTCGAGGGTGCCGAGCTCACGGATGGCGCGGCAGCCCCGGCGCAGCATCGTCAGGATCATCTCGTCGCCGCGTTCGGTAGACGAGACGAACGCGAACGCCAACGTAGTGATCAACGGCGCCTGGAGGACGCCGAGTCGGTAGTCGTTCCAGCAGGTTTCGCTGTCATATGCGGTGACGCCGTGACGTAGCAGCGCGCTGTGGTAACGCCGCACCAGGTCGCGTTCGATCGCGGGACGGATCTCCGGCAGCAGGCTCGTGGCGACGAAGTACGCCAGGTCGCGGGTGGGCAGGCCGAGTCCGACGGTCTGCCAATCGACCACGGTCACGCGGGTGCGATCCGGGTCGAACAGCAGGTTGTCGAGCCGGTAGTCGCCGTGCATCAGCGAAAAGCGGTCCGGTTCGGCGAGTAGCCAGGGTGTCACCAGGCTCATTGCCGTGGTAAGGGTGTCACGGTCCTCGTCGCCGATCGACTCGCCGAGCCTTTCGAGGGTGATGTCGGCAGCCATGACGGTGATGTCGCCGAGACCCTTGGCGGCCTCTGCATCGCCCGGTTTGGGCATGATGATCGACCGCAGATCGAACCAGCGGCGGTCGCCCCAGCTCGGACCGTGCAAACCGGCCAGTGCATCGACGGAAAGTGTCGCCTCCGCCAGGCTGCAACCCGCGATCTGGTCGCCTTGGACAGCCGGGGCCAGGTCAGCCAGTAGCAGTACGAAATCAGTTCCATCGGAGGAGATTTCGCTGTGGAAGCAGTGCGGTACCGGGATGGCGACGTTATCGCAAACGGTTGAGTAGAACTCCACTTCGGAGAGGTAGCTGGGCGCCACCCGTTGACGCACCGCCTCGTCCTGCGCGGGAAGTTTGACCGCGAAACTTGATGGTTGGACAGCTGATTCGGTCGCGGTCGGATAACTCGCGGTCACCCGGTAGGTGGCACCGGTCTGCCCGGTGCCGATGGCCGTCACGTCGACGTCGCTGACGTCGACGCCGAGTACCGATGACAGCCATGCCGGCGTGATATCTGCCGGACTGTGGGGGATGCTCACAGCGTCGTAGCCTCCAGCGTCAACTATGCGGGTAGCGGCGCGGCGTGAACACCCGGTCAGAGCTCGATCCGTCGCCGCTACCTGCATACCATTGGGTCTGCGAGGACCCGATGATGAGCAGGCAGCGCATATCGACGTCGCCCGGATCCAGGTCGGCGAGCCGGACCACCTTCACACTCTCTGCCGGGCCCGAAACGTCGCGGCCGATGACCACGGGCGTGCCGGGGTCGCGGTGTTCGAGGAGCAGGTCACGCATCGCGCTGACCTGCCACGTTCGGGTCCTCGACGCCGGGTTGTAGATGGCCAGCACCATGTCTGCCTGCGCCGCCGCGCTCAGCCGCCGCACAATGACATCCCACGGCTTGAGGCGGTCGGAGAGTGAGATGACCGAATAGTCGTGACCCAGCGGAGCGCCGACCCGGCTGGCCACCGCCTGGGCGGCCGTCATCGCGGGGATGACCCACACGGTGACGCTGGGCCACTGCTTGGCCTCCTCGAGG
>JAGQTR010000566.1 GCA_020438915.1 Mycobacterium sp. | reverse complement strand
TCGCAGAATCCGCAGACGCTGTGGCAACCATCACCCTCGACGACGGCAAGGTGAATGTGCTGGGGCCGGGGATGCAGAGCGCCATCAACGAGGCGCTGGATCGGGCCGAGACCGACGGCGCCAAGGCGGTCGTGCTGGCGGGTAACTCGCGGGTGTTCAGCGGCGGGTTCGACCTCGCGGTGTTCCAGTCCGGTGACGCCGCGGCGGCACATGCGATGCTCGCGGGTGGCTTCGAGTTGTCGCTGCGGGTGCTGACTTTTCCGGCACCGGTCGTCATTGCCGCGACCGGGCCCTGCATCGCGATGGGCTCGTTCCTGCTCCTGTCTGCCGACCATCGGGTCGGGGCGCCCAAGTCGCGCTGTCAGGCCATCGAGGTGGCCATCGGCATGACCATCCCGATCTCGGCGATCGAGATCATGCGGATGCGACTGACCCCGGCGGCGTTCCAGCGGGCGACCGCGCTGGCGTCGACGTTCGTCGGTGACGACACGATTGCCGGCGGCTGGCTCGATGAGATCGTCGAGGCCGATCAGGTCCTCACCCGCGCCCAGCAGGTGGCTCAGGAGCTGGCGACGACGGTGCACGCCGGCGCCCACGTCGCCACCAAGCTCAAGGCCCGCCAGCCCGCGTTGGATGCCATCCGCGCCGGAATCGACGGCTTGGCAACGGAGTTCAGCCTCAGCTAGCGCCTCCTCGTGCGCCGAGATCGCAGCTACGCAGGTAGCCACTCGCACTTTCGCTGCGCGAATGCCATTTCGACGAGGTGGGACTGCAATGATGTTCGGGTGACGCACGTCCGAGGCCGGATCTGGCGCGACGGTAAACCCCAGGATGACTTCGAGTTTTCGTCGATCTCGGACTATCTGGCCACCGACGGCACCATCGTGTGGTGCGACATCTACGACGCCGACGACCGAATCCTCACCGAACTCGCCCAGGAGTTGCACCTCAACTCGTGGGCGGTCGAAGACGCCCTCGCCGCTTCCGAACGCACCAAGGCCGTCGTCTACAAAACCCACACCTTTTTCACGGTGTATGAGGTGACGGTCCGGACTCCGCCGCCGACGGACTCCTCGGAGTCGACGCTGGAGCCCCACCGGATCTCGGGGTTCATCCTGCCTCGCGGACTGATCACCGTCCGGCTCTCACCGCACTTCGACATCGACGAGGTCTCCCGGCGCTTCGACGAACTCGGCGGGCAGGAGCACGGCGTCGGCTCGCTGGTGCACGGCCTGCTCGATGTCGTCGTCGACGGACATTTCGACGCGGTCCAGTCGCTCGACGACGGGATCGAAAGCCTGGAGGATGATCTCTTCGCCGAGCAAGTACCGCGAAACGGGTTGCAAAGAAACACTTTCCGACTACGAAAAGACTTGGTTGCGTTGCGGCGGGTGGTGCTGCCGATGCGCGAGGTGGTCACGGTGATCCAGCACCGCAGAATGGACGGCAAGACCGCCTCCGAACTCGATCCGGTGTATGCCGACCTCTATGACCACGTCCTGAGGGTTTCGGAGTGGACCGAGTCGCTGCGTGACATGGTGACGACGGTGTTCGAGACGAACCTTTCGCTGCAGGATGCCCGCCTGAACATGGTGATGAAGAAGCTCACCGGGTGGGCCGCGATCATCGCCGTGCCGACGGCGATCACCGGTTTCTACGGCCAGAATGTGCTCTATCCCGGGATCCAATCTTTCGGCGGGTTCGTGGCCAGCACCGCGATCATCGCGGTATTGGTGATCGTGTTGTATGTGATGTTCAAGAAGCGGGACTGGCTGTAGCGACCAGTGTTCCGACGACGTTGCCGTCGGACTCATAAGCGACCGAGAAGCCGTGGGGATTCTCTACCAGCCTGCACTCGTCGTGCGGCGTACTCCAGCCGCGGTACTGCATCGTGAACTTTCCTATCGTGCAGGTGAAGCCGGAGACCAGGTCCCACGCCGCCGGATAGCCGGCAGCGGTGAGCCCGGCCACCAGACCCTGCCGAGCCGCATCGCGCCAGTGTTCGGAGATGACCCGGCCACCCGCGGCGACATTGTGCGCGAGGGTGATATCGCCTGCGGCATAGACATTTCGGGCTGAGGTATGCATGTGTTCGTCGACCAATACCCGTCCGTTCCGTGTCGCCAACCCGGCGGCGGTGGCCAGATGGATGTCGGGGCGGACTCCTGTCGCGGCGACGACGACGTCACCGTCGACGGTCTCCCCGTTGGCCAGCACCACACCGTCGGCTTCGACGGCGATCACCGTGCTCGCGCCGAGGAAGCGCACTCCGAGGTCGGAGAGCATCTTGACGACGCGCTCGCCGACGTCGGCACCGAACCTGCGCTGCAGAGGCACGGGTTCGGCGGCCACGAGACTGGTCGCCACGCCCAGTGCGGCCAGACACGCCGCAGCCTCGCAACCGATCAGGCCCGCACCGATCACCACCGCGGCCCGGGCGTGCCGCGCCGCCATCTTCAGTGCGACCGCGTCGGCGAACGACCGCAGGGGTTGTGCGAGATCTCCGCCGGGAACGTCCAGCGGCACCGACGCCGAACCCGATGCCAGCACCAGGTGCCAATACGGGAAGTGAACACCGCCGACGGTGATCACCTCCTGGGCGTTGACGTCGATGCGCTCGACGGTCACACCGCGGATCAGGTCGACGTCATTGCGCACAAACCAGTCGGCGCTGTGCAGATCGAGTTTTGGCTGGCGCCCGCACAGATATTCCTTGCTCAGGGGTGGCTTCGCATAGGGCAGCGCCGGATCGGCCGATAACAGCCGAACCGGTATGTGGCGGTGTCTGCTGCGGAACGTCTCAGCTGCGCTGAGGCCTGCGGGACCACTACCGATGGCGAGGAAGCCTGATGCCACCATGTCTTGTGGATACCACGTCGACGCACCGGCGAATCGCCGTGCAGGCAACCGTCAGCTTTTGGTCAGAGGTGCCTTTGGCCTGCAAACTGTTGAGCCAGACGGTACCGGTGTGCAAACATCTGCCCATGGAGCCGGACGGGGATCCCGAAGCGCGCATCCGGGATCTGGAGCGTCCACTGGCCGAGCAAGCCCATGCCAGTGAGTTCGGGACCCGGCCCTACGAAAGCGCTCCGTCGGCGCACGTGCCGGTGCCGCCCTATCCGTACCACCCACAGCCGGACGCCTACCAGGCGTCGCGGTCCCCCTACGGCTTGCCGCGCCCGGATTCGCCGTATCACGCCCCACCGCAGCGGTTCGTTACCAAACGTTCGCCGGCGTTGTGGGTGATACCGCTGGTGCTCGGCGTGATGACGGCGGGCACCGTGGTGATCGTCGTGTTGGCCAACCTGGGCGAACCCGAAACCCCGTCGGTGCCGCGACCGGCCGCTCCCGGCTTCTCCGGCGGTGGATCGGAGGACACCCCCGAAAACGACATCGACCTTCCCGAGATCGAAGTCCCCGTCGACCCGGCGGGTGAGGTCATCAC
>JAGQTR010000565.1 GCA_020438915.1 Mycobacterium sp. | reverse complement strand
CGGCAACTGGGAGATCGAGTTCTTCAACAGCGAACGCTACAACGATGCGCGAAACCGGCGCACCCCGCGCGGCTACACCGACGGGGCCCCGCTCGCGTGACCGAGTTTGTCACCGTGGTTTTCACCGAGGGCGAAGTTCTGCCCGAGGGCACCGCTGCCGCCGAGGGCACCCATCGGGCCCGGATCGCCACACTGCTGCTGTCGCGGCCGCCCACCAACGCCTTGACCCGTCAGGTCTGCCGGGAGATCGTCGAGGCCGCCGCGCACCTGGGTGGATGTGACGATGTCTGCGCGGTCATCCTGTTCGGCGGGCACGAGATCTTCTCGGTCGGCGAGGACATGTCGGAGTTGCAGACGTTGAGCGCTGCCGAGGCCGAGGATGCCGGCCGACTCGTTCAGGCGGCCGTCGGCGCACTCGCCGGGGTGCCTAAACCCACCGTCGCGGCGATCACCGGATACGCGCTGGGTGCAGGCCAAACGCTGGCGTTGGCGGCGGACTGGCGGGTCAGCGGCGACAACGTGAAGTTCGGAGCGACCGAGATTCTGGCCGGCTTGGCGCCCACCGGTGGCGGAGCGAGCCGGCTGGCAGGCACAGTGGGCGCCAGCAAAGCCAAAGACCTGGTGTTCAGCGGCCGGTTCGTCGATGCGCGTGAAGCGCTCGAACTCGGGCTGATCGACGAGATGGTGGCCCCGGACTCGGTATACGACACCGCCGTCGCCTGGGCGAGCCGGTTTCTGGACTATCCGCCGACGGTGTTGGCGGCGGCGAAGGCCGCATTCGCCCCCGATGAGGCTCTCGGCCGAGGAGCCGACGACGGCGGACGTTAGGCTGCCCTGCATGACGAGTTCCGATGTCACCGACCCGGCCCCCCAGCCGCGTGCGACCACCGAGCAGGTCGAGGCCGCCCGGCACGACACCAAGCTCGCTCAGGTCCTGTACCACGATTGGGAGGCCGAGAGCTACGACGAGAAGTGGTCGATCTCCTATGACCAGCGTTGTGTCGACTATGCCCGGGGCAGATTCGACGCGGTGGTGCCCGAGGCGGTTCAGCGGGAGCTGCCCTATGACCGGGCCCTCGAGCTGGGCTGCGGAACCGGGTTCTTCCTGCTCAACCTGGTCCAAGCCGGTGTGGCGCGTCGCGGGTCGGTGACCGACCTGTCGCCGGGCATGGTCAAGGTGGCCACCCGCAATGGCCAGTCGCTCGGCCTGGACATCGACGGCCGAGTCGCCGACGCCGAGGGCATCCCGTACGAGGACGACACCTTCGACCTGGTCGTCGGGCACGCGGTGTTGCATCACATTCCTGACGTCGAGCTGTCGCTGCGTGAGGTGGTGCGGGTACTCAAACCGGGTGGACGCTTCGTCTTCGCAGGTGAACCGACCACAGTGGGCAATCGGTACGCCCGCACGCTGGCCGATCTGACATGGAAGACGACGGTGCAGGCGATGAAGCTGCCCGGGTTGGGTTCCTGGCGCCGACCCCAGCAGGAACTCGACGAGAACTCCCGGGCCGCTGCGCTGGAGTGGATCGTCGACCTGCATACCTTCGATCCGGCTGATCTGGAGAAGATGGCTACCAACGCCGGAGCGGTTCAGGTGCGCACCGCCAGCGAGGAGTTTAGTGCGGCGATGCTGGGCTGGCCGGTACGCACCTTCGAATCGACGGTACCGCCCGGGAAGCTGGGGTGGGGCTGGGCAAAGTTCGCATTCGGCAGCTGGACCACATTGTCGTGGGTGGATGCCAATATCTGGCGTCGGGTGGTGCCCAAGGGCTGGTTCTACAACGTCATGGTCACAGGGGTCAAACCGTCGTAGCGTTCGGCCTCGACGATGTGCGGTATCTCCGCAGCGATGCGGGGAAGCTGGCGTTGGATGAAGTCGCACGTCACCGGTTGACCGGCGCCACTCTGGTCGCTGATATCGCTTCGGCGCGAGCACGTTTCGCCGACCGGGCGGGCATCGTCGTGGAGACGGTGATGCTGCGTCGCAAGGCGGCCGCGAAGTTCGCCGACGTCACCGATGTGAACGCCACCGATGTCTCGGAATGGTTGTTCACCGACGAGGCGCTGC
>JAGQTR010000564.1 GCA_020438915.1 Mycobacterium sp. | reverse complement strand
AGCCTTACTGACCCAGGCTCCTAGGCCGCGACGCAACCTTGTCCTACACCAAACGTTTTGTCCCGCTAGGTTACTCGTATGTCGAACCCGCGGGTGGGTGTCAGTCGCCGACGGCCGCGTTGTCCTGCGGGCAGTAGGCGTTGACCGCGCCCCACATCAGTTGTGTTGCACGGGGACCGTCCAGACCCTCGCCCCGCAGCGACTCGATGATGCTGCTACGGATTTCGGGTGGGGCGATATTGTTCGCGGTGCCCTCGGCGACAATGTCACAAATATTGTTACCCGCCTCGATCGCTTCGTCTGGAGTGGCGAAGCCCAGTCCAAGTTCCGCTACGACAGACAGGAATTGGTCGTCGGACTCAGTGGCATTGGCGGTCGTTGCTCCCACGAGTAACGTCGCCGCGGCCGCTGAAACGGCGGCTGCGATGCCTGTCAGGTGGACGTGACGGCTGTACATGTGACCTCCCTGTGGGGATGGTAGCCGTCGCCTGTGGCGCGGCCAGTGATTTCTGGACCGACACCTGCACGTGTCGAGCCTGAAATCGCTCGCGGACCAGTCGTGCCGCGGTGTGATTTGCCGCTCACTTTGGCTCGCCAATGCTGAGAAAAACTGCTAGCTGACGATTTGGTCACACCCGGCGGAGGGGTTGTCGAAAGTGGCGAATTGGCTTTTCAAACGCTGTTTTCTGATTACGAAGAAATGACGGCAATTCGATAACCAAGAATTCTCTAAGTGCAACCTAAGAGGGGCCGTCGTCGCAGCGGAGGTCGGCGAATTGCCAAGCATCTCGCCGTGAATTTTCGTCGATAGACTTTCGCTCAGGTCGCACCCAAACGGGTTGTTGAGACAGTGAATCTAGGCTGGCGCAGTTGATGCCGGCGGAGGTGCCACTACAAAATGACGAACCTTTTGTTGCCCGCGGGGCAGGTAATGCTCGACGAAAGTCCTGCCGTGCCGTCAGCTGACGACGCGACGATCGGCGCCTTGGATGGTGCCGTCGTTCTCGAACACCGCATCACCGTGGGCCGCGGCCCGATTGGCGACATTGCCGTGAACAGCGCGGCCACCGACTCGCTCGTCGTCGCGAGCGTCGGCGACCAGAGCGTGACGATCATTGACCCCGCAACCCCGCTCCCGGGTGTCAGCGTCCCGCTCACCGGCGAGCCGCTCGCCGTCATCGTCACCGCCGACCGCGCATACATCGCCACCGGCTCTGACAGCCACGACACCGTGTCGGGTATCGATCTGACGTCCGGGGATGTCGTTACAAGCATTCCGCTGACGTTCGGCGTGACCGCGTTGGCCGCCAGCCCGGACGGCAAACGTGTCTACGCGGGTCGTACGTCCCACGGCCAAGTGGATATCACCGTGATCGACACCGCGTCCGAAAGGACCGGAACGATCGATATCGGTTACGGCCCCGCCGTCAGCCTGGACGCGCTGTGCGTTGATCCCAACGGAAAGCGCCTGTACGCGGCGGTCACCGACGCCAGTGGCAGCCGGTTGGTCATCGTCGACAGCGACACCTTGCGCGTGCAGCGCGTCGTCGCCGTTGGCTCACCCATCCGTGACATCGCCTACGCGGGCGCAACGGTCTATGTGCTGACGTCCGACCGCACGGTCGGTGGCGCGGTTCACGTCATCGACCTGTCGACGAACACGGTGACCGACACGGTCACGATCGGTGGTGCTCCTACCCAATTGACGATGAGTCCCGAGCATGACCGCGCCTACATCGTCGACTACGACCGGGTTGCAGTGTTGTGCACGTTGAGCATGGAAGTCGTCGACTCGTTGTCGTTCGACGCGCGCCCGTCCTGCGTTGCGCTGGATTCGGACGGAGCGCAGCTCTATGTCGCCGACTATGCCGGCACGGTGCATACGTTCTCGGTCGAGTCGACGATCGAGATGCTGTACTCGCAACTCCTCGCCACCGACCCGATCGCGCTGAGCGTGCCCCCGGCGTTGGAGCCGGTCACGGCGTAGTCGAAAACATTGGTGTAGAAAAGCCGGACCTGGCTCGTCCATTCGTCGATCATCCTTACAGACCATCAGTGAGTACCCGATGGACTGGAAGGAGAAGCCATGGCGACCACGATGAACGAGCCGCCAGGGGCGGAGACACCCCGGGGGCGCGACCGTACCCACTGGCTCTACATCGCGGTGATCGTCGCGGTGATAGTCGGGGTAGGGGTCGGCATCCTCGCGCCGGAGGTCGGCAAGAGCGTGGGTGTACTGGGCACCATGTTCGTGTCCCTGATCACGATGATGATCGCTCCGGTCATCTTCTGCACGATCGTGTTAGGCATCGGATCGGTCCG
The DNA here is from genome assembly GCA_020438915.1 of Mycobacterium sp. GTDB lineage: Bacteria > Actinomycetota > Actinomycetes > Mycobacteriales > Mycobacteriaceae > Mycobacterium. The sequence continues at coordinate 2,186 of JAGQTR010000564.1, read as the reverse complement.
CAGGGCCGCGACCGTCGGCAAGGTCGGCGGCCTGGCCTTCCTGTATTTCCTGGTGATGTCAACCTTCGCCCTGGCGATCGGTCTGGTGGTCGGTAACCTGCTGCATCCCGGCAGTGGGCTGAACCTTCCGGAAAGTGCGGCTGGCAAGGGTGCCGAACTCGCTGAGAAGGCCCATGAATCCGGCGGCATGCTGGAGTTCATTCAGGGGATCATCCCCACCACGCTGTTCTCGTCGCTGACCGAAGGCAGCGTGCTGCAGGCATTGTTCGTCGCTTTGTTGGTCGGCTTCGCTCTACAGGGGCTCGGGTCGGCCGGCGAGCCGATCCTGCGCGGGGTCGAGCACCTGCAGAAGCTGGTTTTCAAGGTGCTGATCATGATCCTGTGGCTGGCTCCCATCGGCGCGTTCGGCGCGATTGCCAACGTGGTCGGCCAGACGGGCTGGGCGGCGGTCGGGCAGCTCATGGCGTTGATGCTCGGCTTCTACTTGACCTGCACGATTTTCGTGTTCGGTGTGCTCGGCGCGCTGCTCCGTGTGGTCTCGGGTGTGTCGATCTTCAAGTTGGTGCGGTATCTGGCCCGTGAATATCTGCTCATCGTCTCGACGTCGTCATCGGAGGCGGCTCTGCCGCGATTGATCGCCAAGATGGAGCACCTCGGTGTGGACCGCTCGACGGTCGGCGTGGTGGTTCCCACCGGCTACTCGTTCAATCTGGACGGGACCGCGATCTACCTGACAATGGCATCGCTGTTTATCGCTGGGGCACTTGGCGATCCGTTGTCACTCGGCGAACAGATCGGCCTTCTGGTGTTCATGGTTGTCGCCTCCAAGGGTGCGGCGGGGGTCACCGGAGCCGGGTTGGCCACCCTTGCCGGTGGGCTGCAGGCACACCGCCCCGACCTGATCGACGGCGTCGGACTGATCGTCGGAATCGACCGATTCATGTCGGAGGCGCGGGCGCTGACCAACTTCTCCGGAAACGCCGTGGCGACCCTGCTGGTGGGTTCGTGGACCAAGACAGTGGGCAGGGCGAAGGTGAATGCTGTTCTTGCGGGCGCGGATCCGTTCGACGAACTCACGATGCTGGATGGCGGTCACACCCTCCGCGCCGACGAGCCGCCGCAGGAGACAGTCGCAGCGCCCGTGTAGGCGCGTGCTCGGTGGCTGTGGTCCGGCGATCAGCCGTACTGCAGCCACCATTCATGGAGTTCCTCGAGGTCGGGTCCCTGTGCATCGACCAAGAGCAGCCCGGCGTCGTTGGTCCACACCAAGTCTGGCCTGTTGTTGTAGGTGCCGCAGGCAATGCTGCCCGCGATCTCGTCGGGGGTTTCAGTGAAGTGCCAGGTGGTCGGTGAATCGATGTTGCTGCCCGGACACTGCAGCAACTCGGAGTTCACCTCGACCGCCCCGTCGAAGCCGGCTTCAAGCGCTACTTGGTCGGCGAATAGCGAGTATCGGGTGCTCAGTGGACCCCCGGGCGTGGTCGCCGGCCCGCAGTCCACGGTGGCGAGAGCGCCGCCGGCCGGTGTGCTGATCGGCTTGCAGTTCGAGCTGTCATGCCCGCCGGACAACAGTGCCATCAGCTGGGCGTCGTAGTTCTCGGCTCGCGGGGGCGTGGACGTGGTGGTTCTGGGGCGCCGGGTGGGCTCACGCGACCGGGTGGTTTCCGCGGGGGTGCTGGTGCGGGTGGCAACCGGACCGGATGCCGAGTCATCCGGCTTGACCAGCCACCAAATACCCAGGGCGCCCAGGACGACGACGAAAACTGCCGTAGCCGAGATGAGCAGGATCACCGGGGTCTTCGCGCCGCCGCCGCTGCCGGACGGCCCGGGCGGGGGAGCCCAGCCGGGCGGTGGAGCGCCGGGCGGTGGAGCGTGGAAGCCGGCCGAAGGCGGTGGCGGCAAGCCTCCTGATGGCGGTATCGGCGGCGGCGGTGGCGGTGGTGGCGGTGGTGGCAAGCCTCCTGATGGCGGCGGTGGTGGTGTAGCGGGGGGCGGCGTCGCGCCGGACGGCGGCGGGAGTGGAGCCTGCATGGTCGCCGCTTGACTGCGCTGCAGAATCGAGGCGGCGTGGTCCTGGTCGCGGCGAGTCAGTGCATCGGTGGCAGCGGTGGCCAACTCGCCTGCGCTGTTGTACCGATCTTCCGGCCGCTTGGCCATCCCACGGGCTAGGACTTGGTCGATGGCGT
>JAGQTR010000563.1 GCA_020438915.1 Mycobacterium sp. | reverse complement strand
ATCGACCTGCTGATGAGCCAGCTGCGCAAGACCAAGAACAACTACGAGTTCCTGGTGCAGGTGTCGAAGAACACTCCCGGCGGCAACGAGGGCGACTGAGGCAGGGCGACCGGACGGTCAGTGCGCGGCCGGGTCGCAGCGCAGCGCAGCCACGATGTATCGGCGGGCATGGCGCAGCACCGATTCGTGGTCATCGACATCGCACTGTTCGCCCGGGACCGTCGACAGGCTCGTCGTGGTCCGCGCGATCCACTCAGCGGCCTCGGCGCAGTCCGTGCCCGGATGAATCTCACCACTGTCCACCGCAGCCTGGACGTACGGTTCCCAGAACGCGGCGATCTCCGGGATCAGACCCCGCACGCCCAAGCCGACGCAAGCAGCGAACGCCTCGGGTTCCTCCTGACGCAGCTTGAGCATCAGTGCCCCCGGTGTCTCGGACTCCCTTCGCGCCAGCGCTACGCCGGTAGCGAGTTGGTGGTCCAGCCCGGCCACCGCGTCCAGGCGAACCCGGGATTCTGTCCAGAACGCGTCGTTGAGCCGTACGATGGCCGCGCCTAACAGTTCGGCCTTGTCAGGGAAGTGCCGGTACAGCCAGCCGCGGCTGACGCCCGCCACTTCGGCCACCTCGGAGACCGTCGTCGCGCGGATTCCCTTGGCCGTCAGGCACTGTTCGGCGGCATCGATGAGGCGATCACGGACGGATCTGGTTTCGGGTTTGGCTGCAGTACCAACAGTCACCGGCCTATCTTCGCAAATGACCGGTCGTCGGTGGGCCGATGCGTAGGCCCGGATTCGATCGAGTAGACATGTTCAGGAATCTGTTCACCAATATCGAAGGGTCGGGTTAGGTGGCCGAGACAGTCCAGCAGCTGCTGCGGGAGCGCTCGGACGACGATGGCGTCGCGGTGAAATACCACGGCCGGACCTGGACCTGGCGGGAACACCTGGATGCTGCCGCGGGCCAGGCGGCAGCGCTGATCGGTATCGCCGACCCCCGGCGGCCGCTGCACGTCGGTGTCCTGCTGGATAACTCCCCAGACATGCTGACCGCGATGGCCGCGGCGGGGTTGGGGGGTTATGTGCTCTGCGGCATCAACAACACCCGGCGCGGTGAATCCCTGGCCGGCGACATTCGCCGCGCTGACTGCCAGATCCTGGTGACCGACGACCGTCACCGATCGCTTCTCGACGGCATCGATTTGACCGGGGTGCGGGTGCTGGTCGTTGACAGTTCGGAGTGGACAGAGCTGGTGGGGCAGGCGGGAACGCTGCGGCCGCACCGCGAAGTGAGTGCGACCGACACTTACATGCTGATCTTCACATCCGGTACCAGCGGAGATCCGAAAGCCGTCCAGGTGATGCACGCGATGGTGCTGTTGGCCGGCGCGGCGCTGGCCGCCCGCTACGAGCTCAACTCCGACGACGTGTGTTATCTGTCGATGCCGCTGTTTCACAGCAATGCGGTGCTCGCGGGATGGTCGGTGGCGTTGAATTCGGGTGCGGCCATGGCGCCGGCGAAGTTCACGACTTCGGGTTTCATCGACGACATCCGCCGCTACGGCGTGACTTACATGAATTACGTGGGCAAACCGTTGGCCTACATCCTGGCCAGTCCCGAACGGCCGGACGACCGGGACAACCCGCTGCGAGTCGCTTTCGGCAACGAGGCCAGTGACCGTGATATCGCCGAGTTCGCCAGACGCTTCGGATGTGAAGTCTGGGACGGATTCGGCTCGACCGAGAATGCGGTGACGGTAACGCGTGAGGACGGCTGCCCGGCCGGCTCTATAGGCAAGGGCTTTCCGGGGGTTGCCATCTATGACGCCGAGTCGCTGACGGAGTGCGCGGTCGCACAGTTCGACCGGCATGGCGCGCTGGTCAACGGCGACGAGGCTATCGGCGAACTGGTCAACACGCAGGGTGCGGGTATGTTCGCCGGTTACTACAACGACCAGAGTGCCACCGATGAGCGACTGCGACACGGCATGTTCTGGTCCGGTGACCTGGCGTATCGGGACGCTGACGGCTGGATTTATCTCGCGGGCCGCACTGCGGACTGGATGCGTGTCGATGGTGAGAACATGACGTCGGCGCCCATCGAACGCATCCTGATCCGTGCACCGGCGATCAGCCAGGTCGCGGTGTACCCGGTGCCCGACGAGGTCGTGGGCGATCAGGTGATGGCCGCGATCGTCTTACAGGATGGCGCCACGCTGAGCCCCGGTGAGTTCAATGCTTTTCTGGCCGCCCAGCCGGACCTGTCACCGAAGGCGTGGCCACGGTATGTCTGGATCGCCGACGAATTGCCCGCTACCGCCACCAACAAGGTCCTCAAGCGGGAACTGGTTGCGCTGGGGGTGCGGCCCGGCGGTCGGGTGCTGTGGAGGCGGGATCGCGGCTCTTACCGCATTATCGCTGGGGAAGGCGGGGAAGCCGGAGAAGGCGGAGAAGGCGAGGAAGGTGAGGAATAGGTCCCTCGGTGTGCGTGTTTAGGACACCGACGGTTGACCTGGCATAATCGACCGCCGACACCTCGGTTCCGGTTCACGCCGCACCCTCCCGCGACGGGAGAGGCGACCCGGGGCCCACGATCGAAGAGGAAAACCATGAAATCGGGTATTCACCCTGACTATGTCGACACGACGGTGTTGTGTGGCTGCGGCAGCAGCTTCACGACCCGCAGCACCAAGCAGAGCGGCCAGATCACCGTCGAGGTCTGCTCGCAGTGCCACC
>JAGQTR010000562.1 GCA_020438915.1 Mycobacterium sp. | reverse complement strand
TTCGAATCCTGCCGGGGGCACCACTTTAAAAATAGCTCCTGACCAGCAAGTAGGTGGCGCCAAGCTACTGAACTGCCGCCGGCATTTCGCGCACGGTCTCTGTCAACGCCAACACCGAGGCGGGCACCGGGATACCCGGGCGCAGATTGGGAGCAGGCAGCGGTTCTCCATAGTGGACAGTCATCGGCACCACGCCCGCCCAGGCGTCGCCGGCGATGTCCTCCTCGGGATCCTCGGTCCAGCCTGCGCCGATCTTCAGCGACCAGTTGTCTGCGCCGATCGGCATCCGCAACGCCAGCGTGGCGGCCAGTTCCTTGCGAGTACTTGGCCGCAGTTCGGCGGTGCGGCCGGGGATGAACGAGTCCGTCAACCGGTTCAAGTACCCAACCTTTTCACTGTCGGGCACCCGCTCGAAGACACCGAAGAGTGCGGCGCTGCGGTAGCGGAACGAGGACTCAAATCCACTACGCGCCACCATGACCCCGTCGACGGTAGTCACCGCGACCGCGGCGGCAGCGCCCGCGGCAAGCTCGCGCATCCACGGCGAGCCCGTCGACCCGTGAATGACGAGTTCATCGGCGACCCTGGCGAAACCGGTGGGAAAGATGACCGGATGACCGTCGCGGACCAATGCGACGGTGGCAAGCGGGGTACTGTCCAGAAGTTCGTCGAGTTGGCTGCGCAACACGCTCTGCTTCTCATCGAGCCTGGTCACGCGTGTCGAGGGTGTGGTCATTCTGGGCAGCCTAGCCAAGCTATCCCCGGGTCACGGGCACAGTCGATCACGCGGCCGGCTAGGACCACTCCGCGAGGACGCGCATCTTGCCGGCCTTCACTGCCGCCGCCCGACGCAGCTTCTTGAGCTTGGGTGCGAACGCATTGCGTTCGTTGTTCTGCAGGTTCAACGGCAACTTGAGCGCGTTGATCAGCTTGGGCTCGAGGTACCACGGCTCAGGGTGCAGCATCCAGGACACCGCCGTGTTTTCGGCCATCCACCGCGTCAGGATGGCTTCGCCGCCGGCGAAGGTCTGTCGCTTGCCTGACCCGATCCGGCGCAGCGCGAAGCCGAGCTCATCGCCGAGTAGAACCCCGAGTGACTTGCGCAGCGTGGAGCCGTCTGCCCCGGCATTGCCGGCACCGAAGTGATACCGGATGCGTTTGCGCAGATCCTGAGGAATCTGCGGCTTGCCGTCGGCTCTCGGCGGGCCGGGGCTGACTCCGACGTAGAGAAGGGTCCAGCCGTCTCGCTGTTCGCAGCCGGCGATATCGATGTCGCCGGGAATGTCGCGAAACCACCACGCGTGGGCGCCTGCTTCGCTAGGCACCGGACATGGTTCACTGAAGATTTCGTCACGGGTAAACCGTTGGGCAGCAAGACAATTCGCAACGGCGCTCGCGCTCCGCTTCGCGGACATCGACTCGGCCATACCGGTCACCCTAACGGCGAGCGACGCCGTGGCCAATCCGGCAGGGCTAGATATGCAGCGCAGTAGCGGTCTCGCGCTCGGCGAACTCCCACAGTCGGCGAGCGTCTTCATAATCGCAGGCGACGGGATCGCGGCCGCTCAGCGTCGGGCCACCCTTGAACCCGAACCTGCCGTCGATGCCGACATAGCTGCCTGGTGGAATCGGCTCGGTGATGCAGTACAGCGTCGGCGCGGCGCCGGCTTCGATGTCGTTGCCGATCACGTTCGCCGCCGCTGTAACGACCGAGTGAAACCCGGACATGAGCCGGGTGTCGGAGAGCTTGGCCAGGTTTGAGGCCACCCAGCCGGGATGAGTCAAATAGGTCGTCACCGGGGAAGCAGCCTCGCGCAACCGACGATCGAGTTCGAGCCCCCACAGCATCACCGCCAGCTTCGAGCGGGCGTAGGCCGGGAAAGCCGACCACTTCCGAGTGCGTAGATGCGGGTCGTCGAAGGCGATGGTGGCGGCCTTGTGGGCGTCGGATCCCACGTTGATAATTTTCGAACGCACCCGCTCGAACATCAGGTTCGTCAGTGCAAAGGGGCCGAGAAAGTTCGTGCCGATCGTGGTCTCGAAACCGTCGATGGTGTCACCGCGACGCTGGGCGACCAAGCCGGCGTTGTTGATCAGAATGTCGACGTCACCGTCGAACAAGCTGGGGAACGCCCGCACCGAAGAGAGATCGGCAAGGTCGAGTTTGAGCACCGTCGTGTCGCCGCCCATCTCGGCCGCCCGCTGGGCGCCGAGCTCGAGATTGCGGACCGCCATGATCACTTGGGCTCCCGCCGCAGCAAGCGCACGCGCTGTCGCCAGACCGACACCACTGGTGGCACCGGTGACGATGACGCGCTGGCCGTGCATGTCGCCGAGTCGGTTCACTGACCATTGTGATGTCACGCTGTGAGGTTAGCGGTGCCGCCGGGGAGATAGAACATTGACATGACAGATTCTGGCTGGTTGTCTACCGCGGATGGGCGACGCCGCGCGCGAGATCGAGAATCTGGTGTACACCTACGCCGAGCGTATCGACGCAGGCGATCTCGACGGTGTCGCCGCTTTGTTCGCCCATGGCCGCATTCGCGGCGTTCAGGACGGCCCGCCCGAAACGGTTTTCGAAGGCACCACACGGGTGCGGCAGATGTATGAGATGGCGACGCGTCTGTACGACGACGGCACACCCAAGACCAAGCACTTCACCACCAACGTGCAACTTCGCGTCGACGAGGCAGCCGGAACGGCGCAGGGCAGCGCCTACTACTGCGTCACCCAGGCAACGCCGGACCTGCCACTGCAGGTGATCGTGACCGGTCGCTACCGCGACACCTTCCATCGGATCGACGGTTCCTGGTGGTTTGACACCCGCATCATGTTCGTCGACCAGGTCGGCGACACCAGCCGGCACCTGAAGTTCTGATTTTCGGTGAGGCAGCACTTCGACCCGACCGCGCTGATGGCTCGCGCACAGAATAAGGAAGGGCTTTTCGATTGGGGCCCAATGCCGTTCGAGGAGCCCCTTACCGTGCTGGCCGACAGCTACTCGGGCGCGGACCTCAACGACATCGGCGCGCACATCCTGCGCTCAGGACTCCTACACAGCCTGCGGATGAGACTGCGCGCCCAGGAGTGGGTCCGACGCTATCCGGAGATCACGCGGGAGGTCATCGCGGCACCGATCGTCGTCGTGGGCATGATGCGCAGCGGAACGACTCTGCTGCAGCGAGTCCTTGCCGCCGACAACCGCTTCCACTGCGCCTACGGGTGGGAGGTGGTCGAGGTAGCGCCGCGACTCGACCACGATTGGGCCGCCGGCGAGGATTCGCGGATCGCCCTGAGCGAGGATCGCGAATCGGTGTCGCGCAAGTTGGCGCCGGAACTGTTCGCCATTCATCCGATGTACGCACGCGAGCCCGAAGAGGAGATCGTCTTTCTGTCGGACTCGTTCCTGTCGCACGTACCGGAGTCGGGTGCGCACGTGCCGAAATACCGGTCATGGCTGGATGAACAGGACTTCGCGCCGGCGTACGCCTACCTTTACCGGATGTTGCAATTTCTGCAGTGGCAGAAGCGCCAGCGGGAAGAATGCAGCGCGGGCGAAGCTGGGTGGGAGAAGACCTGCGACGGCAGCGACGACCTGCCCGCGCGGCGCTGGATACTCAAGTCCCCGGCACACCTGGGCTATTTGGGCACATTGAAGAATCACTTCCCCGATCTGCATATCGTGCACATGCACCGGGACCCACGGGAAACGATTCCCTCGGGCGCAGGGCTCAACGCCACCCTGCACGCAATGCACTCTGACACGGTGGACCGTCACCGTGTGGGCGCGGAATGGCTGCAGCGGATGGGATGGACGAACGACCGAGCGATGCAGACTCGCCAAAGCTGGCCGGATCAGACCGTCCGCTGCACCGACATCGAATTTGCTGACGCCGTAGCCGATCCCATCGGCCAGGTGGCCCGGGTCTACGACGCGATCGGTGTGCCGCTGACGTCGGACGCCGAATCCGCGATGCTGCGCTGGCTGCACGCACGTCCACGGGAACCGGCGCGCCCGCCGTACTGCGCTGCGGACTTCGGGCTGAGCGACGAGCAGATCGCGGCGCGATTCGAGGACTACAACGCCCGCTTCCGCGCCGACGCCAATCCCTCAAGGAGTTTGAAATGACCGACTTCACCGGTGATCCAGTGGCAACAACTGCGCAACATGATCAGGAACTCGCGGCGCTGGAACTCACCGACCACCCGACCGTAAGGGCGGCCCACCGCAGCGTCGCCGAGACCTGGCTGGGTCGGGCGAACGCCTCCGACGCAATGCGCGAGCGCTTCGACAACGCCTTCACCGAGGTGATGTTCTCCGCAGCCATCTGGTCGTCCAATCAGGACAAGATGCGACCAAAGGTCAGCTGCATTACCCGGTTGAGCCACCCGGTCGCGGGCCGGGCAATTCCTGGATCACGTTGGGGAATCGACAATCCCGACAGCGTCTACCGGGTGATCCCCATCTCTGGTGAGCAACGTTACGAAATCCACGGGCGAGTCGGCAAGAACCGGATGACCGAAAACTACTTCACCCTGTGGGACGCCGGCATGGGTACCGTCGCCGTGCTCAATGGCCGCACCATGAACGTCGATGCCGACGGTTGCTTCACCATCACCGTCGACTCCGACCCTGCCGGCGGACGGCCCAATCATGTTCAGAGCACACCGGAGGCACACGAGTTCTATATCCGCGACGTACTGCTCAATTGGGACCGTGACGATCCGAATCATCTCACCGTGGAGCGACTGGGCAGTCCGACAGATTCTTCTCAACCGGCGCGAACCTTCGACGAGCAAGCCGACGCCACCGCGAAGATGATGGCGTACTTCGCCAATTTCACCGGCAAGCTCAGCCACGGCATCTACAAGATGCCGGCCAACGACTTCAACCTCGCCTGGTCGGCCGACAGGGTCGGCGCGATGCGAAATCAGGTGTACGTGATGGGCCGCTTCGACCTGAGTCCCGGCGAGGCGTTCGTTGTGGATGTCAGTGACGGCGGTGCGGAGTACTTCACCGTTCCCCTCAGCAACATCTGGGGCACCACGCTGGATATCGTCGACCGCACCGGCAGCCTCAACAAGGCGCAGTCTGAGCCGAATGACGATGGCACCTACACCTACGTCATCTGCCCTACCGATCCAGGCGTCGCGAACTGGATCGACTCCGACGGACTCAACGAGGGCATTCTGACACTGCGGATGGCCGAGTTCGGCGACGAGGGACCAAGGCCGGACCTGGGGGCGCGCGGGCGGGTGATCACACTCGACGATCTCGACAGGGAAGTGCCGACGCTGCGCCGGGTGTCCACCCAGGAACGGACGAGCAGCCTGGCCGAGCGTCGCGCGGCATATCTGCGGCGGCTTCCCGAAGGGATGATGTGACATGGCACGGTGGTTGATCACTGGATGTTCGACCGGCATTGGGCGCGAAATCGCCCAGGCTGCACTGGAATCTGGCCATTCGGTGGTGGTAACGGCGCGGCGGCCCGAGGCGGTTGCCGACTTCGCCGATACCTTCGGCGACCGCGCAGTGATCGTCGCACTAGACGTCACCGACAAGGGGCAGATCGCAGCAGCCGTGCGCGCCGCCGACGATGCGTTCGGCGGTATCGATGTCCTGGTCAACAATGCGGGCAACGGGTATCTGTCCGCCATCGAGGAAGGTGAGGACGAGCAGGTTCGGAAGCTGTTCGACACCAACTACTTCGGCGTTGTCGACACGATCAAAGC
>JAGQTR010000561.1:3379-4462 GCA_020438915.1 Mycobacterium sp. | reverse complement strand
CAGGTGCGCGAGGACGGTTCGGCGATGCTGGTGACCACCACTGACGCCTTCACCGCCGAGGAACTGCTTGACGGTGCCGGCACCGCGATCATCATCCACGAGCAGGCTGACAACTTCGCCAACATCCCACCGGAGCGCTACCAGCAGGTCAACGGCGATCCGCCACCGGATCAGACCACCCTGGCGACCGGCGACGCCGGAGCGCGGGTGGCCTGCGGTGTCATCACTCGGTCCTGATCGAGGCGCTGGTAGCCGCATCGATTTCGCCGGGTCACCCCGGCCCACTGTCGGTGTCGAATGGGAGTTCGCGCTCGTCGACGCCCATACCCGAGAACTGAGCAACGAGGCGGCCTCGGTGATCGCCGAACTGGGCGAGAACCCGCACGTGCATAAGGAGTTGCTGCGCAACACCGTCGAGATCGTCACCGGTATCTGTGAGAACGCCGGAGAGGCGATGGACGACCTTCAGGCCACGTTGCGACCGGTGCGCGAAATCGTCCGCGAGCGCGGCATGGAACTGTTCTGCGCCGGCACTCATCCGTTCGCGAAATGGTCGACGCAGAAATTGACCGATGCGCCGCGATACGCCGAAATGATCAAACGCACGCAGTGGTGGGGCCGTCAGATGCTGATCTGGGGGGTGCACGTGCATGTGGGAGTGTCCTCGGCGCACAAGGTCATGCCGATCGTCACATCGCTACTCAACCAGTACCCGCACCTGCTGGCGTTGTCGGCATCATCTCCGTACTGGGACGGCGAGGACACCGGCTACGCCAGTAACCGCTCGATGATGTTCCAGCAGCTGCCGACCGCCGGCCTGCCGTTCCACTTTCAGGAGTGGCGCGAGTTCGAAGGTTTCGTCAGCGATCAGAAGAAGACCGGAATCATCGACCATATGAACGAAATACGTTGGGACATAAGACCATCACCACATTTGGGCACGGTGGAGGTCAGGGTCTTCGACGGGGTTTCAAACCTTCATGAACTCTCGGCGTTGGTTGCGTTGACCCACTGCCTGATCGTCGACCTGGACCGCCGACTGGATGCCGGGGAAACGCTGCCGGTGATGCCGCCGTGGCATGT
>JAGQTR010000561.1:0-3319 GCA_020438915.1 Mycobacterium sp. | reverse complement strand
GACGCGGACAGTAACGAACGATTGGTCACCGAGGATCTCGACAACCTGATCGATCGGCTTGTGCCGGTTGCGGAATCGCTGTCGTGCGTGAACGAGCTCACTCGCGTCGCCGATATCTATCGAGACGGCGCGTCGTATCAGCGGCAGCGCAGGGTGGCCGAAGAGCACGACGGCGATCTGCGCAGTGTCGTGGATGCACTCGTCGGCGAGCTGGTCATCTGAGCGTGCCGGCGCTACCGATGTTTCCTCTCGAGGTAGCGATGCTGCCCGGCGAGGAGTTGCCGCTGAGGGTATTCGAGCCGAGGTACGCCGCTCTGGTCGAGGCCTGCCTGGCCGCAGCGGACCCCGCGTTCGGGACGGTGTTGATCGCGGCGGGCCGCGAGGTCGGCGGTGGTGACGCCCGAAGCGATGTCGGCGCGCTGGCCCATATCAGCGAGTGCACCGATCTGGGTGGCGGTCGGTACCGGCTCAACTGCGTTCTGAGAGAGCGGTTCCGGGTGCTGGAATGGCGGCCAGACGATCCCTACCCGCAGGCTGCGGTCGAGTTCTGGCCGGATGAACCGGGTGCTGCTGTCGATGTCGCGGCGATCCGCGACATCGAGGATCGGATGGTCGCGCTGTTCGAACGCGTCGCCGCCGCGCGGGGTGCGCAGGTCAACGCCCGCGACATTGTGCGCGGCGCCGACGAATCCGGCGATGTCGCACTATGGCTGTACGCCTTGGCCGCACGGCTACCGCTGGGACAGGCCGACAGGTACGCGGTACTCGCGTCTGCAACGGTTGCCGAACGGGTTTCGGCGCTGTCGGAGGCCATCGACACCGTCAACGCGATGGTGGAGTTCCAGCTTTCGGAGTGATCACGGTGGCTCGAATCGGTCAAAGACCTCTTGAAAGCTTCCCGCCAGTTCAGAGTCGGTCACTTCGTAGGAATTGCCGGCGCCATGGACCGCCTCGCCCATCTCGGTGAGGTTGGTGACGATTCGAGCCGCCTGTTCGGCGATATGTGCGCCGACCAGTCGCGCGGCCCACTGCGCGGCGGAGTTCGGCAAACCGTCGGCTGCGCTGGAGGCCCGCCGGCCGGCATCGGCCTTGCTCACCGACGCCGATGCCTCCTGCACCTGACCGGAGAAGGCAGCCAGAACGTGTGGATCGACGAGCAACGACATACCGTGTGACGTTACCGGCGCCCGATAGGTGGTGGCGGCACCAATTCGGTCAGCCTCGCGGCGAACCGGCAGCACCGGTTTCCGGGTCGGTTGCTGATTCATCCATCTCGTCGGCAGTCAGCAAATCATCGCGGACGTTGTGTTCGCGATAGGCCAGCTGCCCGACGCGGTTGGCGATCACAGGGGCTGTGATCAGCGTGAACATGCCGGTAAGGATCAACATGCCGACATCGGAGTGCCCGCGCAACCGAATCGCGGCACCGGCCAGCACCAGCAGCAGACCGAGCACCTGAGGCTTGGTCGCGGCATGCATTCGCGACAGCGTGTCCGGAAAGCGTAAAACGCCGATCGCGGCGGTCAGCGCCAACGCCGACCCCCCGAGGATCAGCACGCTGACAACGATGTCGAGAGCGCTCATTGGTGCCTGCCATCCCCGGGGTCGGCGACGTCGGGTACCCGGAACCTCGCGACACTGACCGAGCCCACGAATGAAATCAACGCAAGGGCGGTCAGGCTGTAGGTGACAGTGGTGTCCAGGCTGAATGCCGCCCAGGTACCGATCGCGCACATCGTCACCGCGACAAGGGCATCCAGTGCCACCAGCCGGTCCAACGTGCTGGGGCCCATCAGCATCCGGAACATGGTGGCAACCGCTGCCGCCGCGAGCATCGCCCCGGCGATGGCCAACACGGTGTTCATGCGTCCGCCTCCTTCGCCACGGAGTTCGGCGCCGACGGCCTCCAGTCCGCGTCGCGCTCGAACGTCGACACCAGTTGCTTCTCAAGAGCTTCGAGGTCACGGTGAAAACGGTTGACCTCGCGATCAGATCCGATATCGAGCACGTGCACATAGATCATCCGGCGGGCCTGATCGATCTCCAGCACGATCGTTCCGGGCGTGAGGTTGAGGATGTTGACCGCCAACGCGAGCACCAGATCGGACTTGACCGACACCTGTGCGCGCAACACTGCCGACAGCGGTGACCTCGGCCGCAGCGCCAGTACCGCGACCTGTAGCGAAGACACCACCAGGGAGTAGACCACGTGAACTATCAGCCGCAGCAACGGAATCGGATGCAGCCGGCCCTCTACCGGGACCGGTGGCAGCGGAAGCCACACCGTGATCACCAATGCAATCGCCAGCCCCGACAGAACGTTGGCTGCCGAAAAGCTACCCCATAGAAGCACCCATACCAGGATCAGCCAACACAGGATCCAAACCCGCAGCGCGACCGCCCTCATTGCTGCGGCTCCCCGAGCACTGCTGTGATGTACTGGCCCCGGTCCAGGACTTCGTCGGCGGCACGCTCGGCGTACCCGAAGATCGGACCGGCGAACACCGAAAGCAGCAGGCCCACCGCAATCAGCGCTCCCGTCGGCAGCAGCATCCCGACCGGCATCCGGCCCACGTCGTCCCGGTCGACCAGCGCAATGTCCATGGAGGTTTCGGTGTTGTCCACCAGGGCCGTGGGGGAGGCCGCCGAGAGATGCCCCTCCGGCGCGTCCTCGCGGGCACGCCAGAACGCTTTCGTCCACACCCGGGCCACCACATACAACGTCAGGAGACTGGTGACGACGCTGCCGCCCACCAGGATCCAGGCCAGCACCGACCCGACCTGAGCCCCTGCCTCCAGCAGCGCCACCTTCCCGATGAACCCCGAGAATGGCGGTATACCACCGAGGTTGAGCGCGGGAACGACGAACACGAAGGCAAGCAGCGGACTTGCCGCGGCGAGTCCGCCCAGACGCTGCAGCGTCGACGCACCTGCCTGACGTTCGATCAGACCGACTACCAGGAAGAGGGTCGTCTGGACCAGGATGTGGTGCGCCACGTAGAAGATGGCTCCCGACATCCCGAGTTCGGTGGACAATGCGATGCCGAACACCATGTAGCCGATGTGGCTGACGAGGGTGAAGGACAACAGTCGCTTGATGTCGCTCTGGGCAATCGCGCCGAGAATGCCGACTATCATTGTCAGCAGCCCAGCCACCAGGAGTACCCCGTCCATCCCGCCGCCGGGGAACAGCAGCGAATGTGTGCGAATGATCGCATAGATACCGATCTTGGTGAGCAGACCGGCGAACACCGCGGTGACGGGCGCAGGGGCGGTCGGGTAGGAGTCCGGCAACCACGTCGACAGCGGGAACACCGCG
>JAGQTR010000560.1 GCA_020438915.1 Mycobacterium sp. | reverse complement strand
ACGGCCACGGCCACGGCCGAAGTTGCCCAGCCGCCCGATGCCGGCTGGGCAGCGGTCCTGGCATCGCCTGAGGCCACCACCGCACCGGCGCGCAAAGTTGTGGTCACTCCGCCCGTCGCCGAGCCGCCATCGGCGATTCCGGCGCAGACCCACGTCCCGGCGCGCACGGTCGCCGCGACCGCAGCCCCGTCCGCACCATCGCCAACCCCGGTCCCTGCCGAACTACCGCACCTGTCCGGCGCCAATCCCGCGGTCGGCCCCGCTACACCCCTGGCAGGATCGGCCCCCGATTTGACCGATCCGGCCGCGGCGTCCGCACCCCAGCCCGAACTCGACATGACAGAGGTAATGCAGGCGCTCAGTGCGCTGCCCTGAAGATGGGCGACTGACGGTGACATGACACTTTTGGTAAATGTGTTCACTGCATTGTTCTGACCACGTACGGTCGATCCGTGACTCCGATATCCACAGTTGCCCACGCCCCTGACTACGTCGTCGGTCTGGCCCGCGGAATGCGCGATCTGGTGCTCGCGGAGGCCGCTGAATGTGAGCGGAACCGCACCCTGACGACGCCAGTGGTCAAGGAAATGTGGTCCACCGGCCTGATGTCGGCGTTGAACCCCGCACCCGCAGGCGGGGTTGAACCGGCATTCGCCGAGATGATCGAGACCTGGATCGAGATGGCCTGGCAGGACGGATCGTTCGGCTGGATCGGGATCGCCAATTTGCCCTCGGCGTTCGCCGCGGCCAGCTATCTGCCCGATGAGGGTTTCGCCGAGGTCTTCACCGCCAACGACAACCAGGTCACCATGGGCGGTCAGTTCTTCCCCAACGGTCAAGGTGTCGCCGTCGACGGTGGCTATCGGCTGACCGGATCATGGAATTTCGGCTCGGGTACCGGGCACGCCGAGTACGTGGCGGCTGGATTTCTGCCCATGGTGGATGGCGAGATGCAGTGGGTCAGCGAGGGCGTGCCCGACATGCAGATCGCCGTGGTCCCGCGAGCGCAGGTCACGTTCACCGACGGCTGGCACGTGCAGGGACTGAAGGGCACCGGGTCCTACGACTACGCGATCGACGACGTTTTCGTGCCGCAGTACCGGACGTTTGCGCTGTTCACGCGCGAGCCAATGCGCGGGAGCTCACCGGCCACCCGAATGGGCATGATGCCGGTAACCGCCGCGGGTCATGCGGCCTGGGCTCTCGGGGTCGCCAAGAGCATGCTCGACGACGTCGCGGAGCTGGCGGAGACGAAGTTCCGGATGAGCGACATGGCGGCGCTGGCAAGCCGTCCGACCTTTCAGAAGGGCCTGGCCCATCACGTCGCGGCGTGGCGGGCGGCACGGCTGCTGGTGCTCGACGCATTCAGCACCGCCGAGGCCGCGGTCGCCAGCGGCGGTGAGCTCACTCCGACGCTGCGCGCCGACATGCGAGTGGCCGCGGTCTTCGCGACCGACACCGCCCGCGGCTGTGCCGAGTGGGCCCACCTCGTCGCCGGAACCACCGCAATCCGCGAAGGCAGTCGCCTGGAGCGGGCGTTCCGCGACATCTACACCGGGACCCAGCACGCCTTCGTCAGCGAAAAGGTGGCGATCGACGCGGCTCAGGTATGGCTCGGCGTCATCGAGGATCAGTTCGGTCTCTGATCGCCGACGGTGGCGTCCGGGTTTGGCCGTTGGGGCCAGTGGTTATATATGCTAAATATCCGTGCCCGGCGCAATAGCGGGAGTGATCCGATGACCTTGACCAAGAACACGCTGGCTGCCGCGCTGCTCGCGGGTGTACTGACAGCCGGAATCCCGAGCTCAGGAAATGCCCCGGCGAGTGCGCAGCCGGTTCCGCCGCCGGGCCCGGCCCAGGGTGAGCAACCACCTGCCTGGGCGCCACCGAGGCCCGCCGAGTTCTGGGATGGCCAACCTGTCGTATGGAACCCGGCCTGGGGAGGGCGTTGGGGCGTGTGGATCAACGGCGGCTTCATCGCGCTCACGTCGAACCCGGTGACCGGCGGCGGCTGATCCGGCTTCCGCGACGGGTGTTTCATACGTCTAGCTGAGCTATATAGTCAGAGGCAACGGGCGGTGCTGCGGAACCCGATGCAACGACAATGCAGGAACGACAATGC
>JAGQTR010000559.1 GCA_020438915.1 Mycobacterium sp. | reverse complement strand
CGCCCTTGGGGATGCCGGTCAGGATCGGCTTGGGGACATCGCCGTCGGCTATGCGGACCACCCGGTTGTCGGTCGGGGTGCTGACGTAGGCATACATCAGGCGGTCTTGGGAGTAGGTCGGGGACAGCACGATGTCCATCAGTCCGCCGTCGCCGCTGGGATCGACGGGAATCACCGTCTTGACGAACGGTTCGGCGCGGACCGACACCTGCTTGACCGCCCCGGTGGTGCGCTCGGCCACCAGTGCGGACTGGCTGTCGGGCAGCATGATCAGGCCGCTGGTGCTTTCCAGGCATCCCTGCATGACTCCCGGAGCCGGGCACTCCTTGGGAAACGGTTTCGCCGGCAGCGGAGGAGGTGGAGGCGGGGTCGTCGTCGGGCCCGGCGCAAGCTTGGGCTCGGTGGTGAACGGCTGTGATTGCGCGGTGTCGAACCGGGCGCAGCCGGCACCGGCAAGCACCACCGCGCACAGCAGCACCACGGCTGGCCCCGATGGCCGACGCTGACTCATGGGGGCCAGGTTACGGATTGTTGGGCAGTGCGCGCCACGCGCTCCCGACAGATGGTGGTCCAGGCTGGCCCAGCCCAGCACAAACGGGCTCAACGCGCCGCGCCAATTCCCCGTTCGGGGATGACTAGCACTTACTCTGGCAGTTGTGACGAGTCCCCATGACCCAGGCCCCTGGCAGCGGCCCGACGATTCGGGTAGCCGGCCAGCGTCGGCGAGCCTGGTGGACCCCGAGGACGATATTCCGTCGGCAAACTACGGTGGCGACTTCGAAACCACCGCGATCCCGCGCTACGACGCCGCCAAGCCGGCTAGCGAGCATCCCTTCGGGCTGATGAGTGAACCGGAACCGCTGCCATACGTGCAGGCCGGTAGCGGCCTGGCCGCGGGCGCATACGGCTCCGCCGCCCCGGCCGAGGTGCCGGTGGGCGACGCCGACCGGCACCGGGACCCGGACCGTCGAGGCACCCAGGACCTCGGCTTGTTGGTGCTGCGGGTCGCGGTGGGCGCCCTGCTCATCGGCCACGGCCTGCAGAAGATGTTCGGTTGGTGGGGTGGCGAAGGGCTCGCGGGCTTCCGGGAGTATCTGACCGAGGTCGGCTTCCGTAATGCCGACATCCTGAGCTACGTCGGTGCCGGCGGCCTGATTGCGGCCGGAGTGCTGCTGGTACTCGGCCTGTTCACGCCCATCGCCGCGGCGGGTGCGCTCGCCTATCTGGTCCCGGCGATCCTGGCCGAAGTGCTCGATGCCCACAACGACGCCCGGCTGTCGATGTTTTTCGCCGACGGCCACGAATACGAGGTCGTGATGGTGTGCGTGGTCGCGGCGATCGTGCTGATCGGCCCCGGCCGCTACGGTCTGGACGCCGGCCGCGGTTGGGCCCGTCGCCCGTTCATCGGATCGTTGGCTGCCCTGGTCCTGGGCGTGGGTGCCGGCGTTGCGATCTGGGTGCTACTCAACGGCGCCAACCCCTTGGGATGAATTCCGCGGAGGCCCGTCAGTTGTAAGGGTTGGGCACCCGGCCGCCGCTGGCCGAGGTCAGCAGTGGCAACGTCGCGAAGGTAACCGCTGGGAGCGAGAGCTCGCTGCCGTCGCGTCGTCGGGCAAGTGCCCAGGCCCGCCGGCCGAACCTCAGACCGTCGATGTCGGCCCAACGAACCGTTTCGCTGCCCCACAGGGTCCGTGCCGTCACACCGTCACGGTCTGCGGTAGTCCGGTACCGCACGATCACCAGCGACAAGACGACGGGGATCACGAGCAGAAGCGCGAACCACCCAGGCCCGGCGAACACCACCGAGAGCAGTCCGAGCGTCAGGAGCCCGACGGCCAGATGAGCCATCGGCGAGATCCTGACGACGACCGGGTCTGATGCGGCCGCTGAAGGAGAACCCATGGCGCACATCATCGCATTGGCAGCGAATTTGACCTCAGACCAGTTCGGCGGCTACCGTGCTCTGCTATGCAGGCTCCGTCGGAGGTAGTAATTGGGTTGCGCGTTGATGCCGCGCTGGCCCTCACCCGGGTATAGCCACCACAGCATCGACGCGCAACCCTCGTTCAGCCGCCGGGCTGACGGGGGTTTTTTCTTGCCCAATTGACAACAGACACAAGAGACCGAGGACATCGTGAGCGCACCCACCACGCGAGCACCCGAACAGTCGGAGATGCCGGCCAACGGCGGTCACCTCCCCACCGGCGCGAAGGCCACCCCTGCGCAGCCGAAACGGATTGCCCCGCAGCAGATGACCGGAGCCCAGGCGGTGATCCGCTCGCTCGAGGAGCTCGACGTCGACGTCGTCTTCGGTATCCCCGGCGGCGCGGTGCTGCCGG
>JAGQTR010000558.1 GCA_020438915.1 Mycobacterium sp. | reverse complement strand
CCCCGCTGCTGGCGGCGTGGATCGCATCTGTCGGCGTGATGGTCTTCGAGAAGGACTTGGGTACCTCGCTGCTGCTCTACGCATCCTTTCTGGTGATGGTGTACATCGCCACCGAACGATTCAGCTGGGTGGTGATCGGGCTGGCCCTGTTCGCGGCGGGAAGCGTTGCGGCGTATTACCTTTTCGACCACGTTCGGGACCGGGTACAGACCTGGCGCGACCCGTTCTCTGACCCCGAAGGCGCCGGATACCAGATGGTGCAGTCGCTGTTCAGCTTTGCCACCGGGGGTATTTTCGGCACCGGACTGGGCAACGGGCAGCCCGGCACCGTGCCCGCCGCGTCCACCGATTTCATCACCGCAGCGATCGGTGAGGAACTTGGGCTGGTGGGTCTGGCCGCGGTGCTCATGCTGTACACCATCATCATTATTCGCGGTATGCGCACCGCGATCGCCGTGCGAGACAGCTTCGGCAAGCTGCTGGCCGCCGGACTGGCCACCACCCTGGCGATCCAGCTGTTCATCGTCGTGGGCGGTGTCACCAAGCTGATCCCGCTGACCGGCCTCACCACCCCCTGGCTGTCCTACGGCGGATCCTCGTTGGTCGCCAACTACCTGCTGCTGGCGATCCTGGTCCGCATCTCGCACGCCGCCCGCCGGCCGCTCGGCACCGGGCCACTGCCCCCGGCACCCATCGCGGCAGCCAGCACCGAGGTGATCGAGAAGGTATGAACACCTCCTTGCGACGCATCTCCGTCATGATCATGGGCCTGGTCGTGCTGCTGCTGGCCAACGCCACCCTGACCCAGGTCTTCACCGCCGACGGCCTGCGCTCGGATCCGCGCAACCAGCGGGTCCTGCTCGACGAGTACTCCCGCCAGCGTGGTCAAATCTCGGCGGGCGGGCAGCTGCTGGCCTACTCGGTGTCCACCGAGGGCCGCTTCCGGTTCCTGCGCGTCTACCCCAACCCGCTGACCTACGCACCCGTCACCGGCTTCTACTCGCTCAGCTACTCCAGCACCGGGCTGGAGCGGGCCGAGGACACGGTCCTCAACGGATCCGACCCGCGGCTTTTCGGTCGCCGGCTGGCCGACTTCTTCACCGGCCGCGATCCGCGCGGCGGCAATGTCGCCACCACCATCAATCCGCCGGTGCAGCAGGCCGCCTGGGACGCCATGCAGAAGGGCTGCGACGGACCCTGCAAGGGCGCGGTAGTGGCCCTGGAGCCGTCCACCGGAAAAATCCTGGCGATGGTGTCGGCTCCCTCCTATGACCCCAACCTGTTGGCCACCCACGACATCGCCGAGCAGACGGCCGCGTGGCGGGAGCTGCGGGACGACCCCGATTCGCCGCTGCTGAACCGGGCGATCTCGGAGACCTACCCGCCCGGGTCGACGTTCAAGGTTCTCACCACCGCCGCGGCACTGCAGGCCGGGGAAACCCCGGACTCGGTGTTGACCGCGGCGCCGGCGATCACCCTGCCCAACAGCACCGCGATGCTGGAGAACTTCGCCGGCAGCCCGTGTGGCGATGGCCCTACCACCACTTTGAGCAACGCATTCGCCCACTCCTGCAACACCGCCTTCGTGCAGCTCGGCATTCACACCGGCACCGAGGCGCTGCGCTCCACAGCACGTGCGTTCGGGGTGGACGTCATGCCCCAGCCCATTCCGCTGCAGGTCGCCGAATCCA
>JAGQTR010000557.1 GCA_020438915.1 Mycobacterium sp. | reverse complement strand
ACGATCGACATCGACCGCGATGCGGCGCACGACGCGGCCCAGCGTGAGCTGGCCAAACCGATCTACCCGAGGCCGTCGCTCACCGACATGATCTACAACTGGATCGATGATCTGCTCTACCGGCTGGTCGCCGGTAGCGCCTCTGTGCCCGGCGGTTGGTTCACCGTCACAGTGCTGCTGATTTTGTTGGGCGTCGCTGTGTTCGTCGCGGTGCGCATCGCCCGGCGCGCCATGCGCACCAGCCGCGTCGATACGAACACGCTGTTCGGCGGTCACGAACTCAGTGCCGCCGAGCACCGCGCGACCGCAGAACGTTACGCGGCATCCCACGAATGGGCCCCGGCGATTCGGCACCGGCTGCGCGCCGTGGCGCGACAGCTCGAGCAGAACGGGGTGCTTGAACCGGTTGCGGGGCGAACAGCAACCGAACTGGCCGGTGCCGCAGGCCGTGCGCTGCCCGGTGTTGCTGACGAACTGGTCTCGGCGGCAGAGGCTTTCAACGACGTGACCTACGGTGAGCGGCCCGGGCTGGAATCGCAGTATCGGATGATCGCCGCGCTGGACGAGAAGCTGGGCAGCCATAGTCCCCGGGGCGGACCGCAGGCGCGACCGGCCCCGCAGACCTGGGCACAGGTGCGATGACGTCGGAAACTTCAAGCTCCTCTTCAAGTGTCAGTTCGACCATCGCCCAGCGCTGGCGCGGGCTGCGCTGGTTGCTGCTGGCGCTTGTCGTCGTGATCGGTGTGGCCGCGGTGAGCACCTACCTGACCTCCCCGCAACCCGGCGGCAGGCTGGAAGCGACATCGACGTCCCCGGACGGGGCTCGTGCCCTGGTCACCCTGCTGCGGGACAACGGCGTAATGGTCATCGAGGCCGACACCGCCGACGACGTGCAACGCCTAGCCCGGCCCGGAAGCCTTGTGGTGCTGGCGCAGACCTTCCACCTGTTCGGTGACGAGCTGCTGCGCCGGCTGGCCGACGTGCCGGGTGATCGGCTACTGATCGAGCCCGCAGGGGCAACACGCGAGCAGCTCGCACCCGGGATCCGCCGCTCGGGGTTGACAAGCTACGCCGGCATCGCTCCGGGTTGCGACCTGCGCGAGGCCACCCGAGCCGGCGCTGTGCAGTTCGGCCCGGCCGACGCCTACGAGGCTTCCGGATCGACACCGGTAACACGTTGCTACGAGGGCGTATTGGCGCGATACACCGCCGACGGCCGCACGATCACAGCCGTCGGCAGCGCCGTGTTCATGATGAACGAGGGACTCCTCGAAGAAGGCAACGCCGCGCTCGCGATGAATCTCGCCGGCACCCACCCGAGGGTGGTGTGGTACGCCCCTCAGCGCAGCGAGGTCGCGGACTCCGGCGGCGGCGCAGACGTCTCAGACCTCATCCCCAAGCAGGTGACGTGGGTGGTCTGGCAGCTCGTGTTCGCCGTGGCGCTGCTGGCCTTGTGGAAAGGGCGCCGCGTCGGGCCGCTGGTGGCCGAAAGGCTGCCGGTGGTGGTGCGGGCATCGGAGACGGTGGAGGGCCGCGGACGGTTGTATCGGTCGCGCCGGGCCCGGGACCGGGCCGCCGAGGCGCTGCGCACCTCGACATTGCAACGGATGCTGCCACGGCTGGGTCTGAGCCCCGCAGCGGATCCGGCCACCGTCGCTGCGGCCGTGGCCGCACGCAGCGGTCTGAACCCTCTGGCAGTCACCCATACGCTGAACGGGCCGGCGCCGGGCAGCGACGCCGACCTGGTTCACCTCGCACGCGAACTCGACGACATGGAAAGGCTGGTCGCACAGTCGTGACACACCCCACCCCACAGGACAGCGCCCGTGCCGCGTTGATGGCGCTGCGCGCTGAGATCGCCAAGGTCGTCGTCGGCCAGGACGCCGTGGTGAGCGGGCTGGTGATCGCACTGCTGTGCCGCGGCCACGTA
>JAGQTR010000556.1 GCA_020438915.1 Mycobacterium sp. | reverse complement strand
CGACGACTTCGACGACTTCGACGAGGACTCCGGTGCCGAGACTGCAGACCCGGGGGCGTAGTTGATGCAGGGGTACCGACCGGGGGCTACCGGGGACAGGGTGGTCGGCGATGACAACGGTGGAGGTGTTCGGGACGCGGGTACGCCAAGCGCGGGTCCTGCGGCAGATGACCGCGACGGCGGTGATGGACCAGATGGGGTGGCGCTCGCCGCGGCAGACCCGCCTGGAGCAGTCGGAGACGGCCAGCCTCGATACCGTCGAATTCGGGCGTCTCGTGGCGTTGCTGCGTTTCCCGGCAACATTTTTCACAACCGCACCGGTATCGCGGGTCAGTGCTCACGACCTGTTGTTCCGGGCGCCGAAATCAACGACGGTCACCGAGAAGGAGTATCTGGCGGTGTTCGCCACGGTGGTCGGTGATCTGATCGACGCGCTCAACGAACAGGCCAAGCTTCCGGCGGTGACGTTCGAACCGATGCCGGCTGGCACCGATGTGGTGACCGCGGCCGCCCGAGCCCGGACCTGGCTAGGGCTCGACAAGGACGAGCCGATCAAGTATCTGGCTCATGACTTGGAACGGGCCGGGGTTCCTGTGGTGCTGCGGATGAAGCGGTCTAAGTCAACCGGGCTCACCCAGTGGGACACCGCGGGCGGGGAGGCTGCCCAGCTGCTGACCGAAAAGCATCTGGGTTGTTCGGCACGAACCGGCGAATTCCGGGAACGCCCTGTGGTACTGCTGCGCAGCACCGACTCCTGGGAACGCACCCGCTGGACGTTGGCCCATGAGATCGGCCATATCGCGTTGCACCGCCACGGCGACGTCAGTGATGACCAGGAACATCAGGCCTCACGATTCGCTTCCGAGCTGTTAGCGCCGGCCGCGGAGATCGACAAGGAGATCCCCTCGGCTCCGACCCTGATGAACCTCATTCCAGTCAAACTGAAGTGGGGAATCTCACTGGGCGCGTTAATCATTCACCTGCATGAATCGAAACTGATCGATTCCCAGCGCTCGGCGATGCTGCAACGCCAGCTTTACACCCGCGTCAACACCGACACCGGTCACACTTGGGGCAAGACCGAACCAGGCTGGGATGCCCGCAAGCCGGAACGGCCGCGGCTTCTGTTGAAGTGGATTCAACGCTGCTACGGGGCCAGTTCGGCGACGATGCTCGCTGCCCACGACCTGATGTTCCCCACCGACCTGCTCAGTGACTTCCTGGCCGGTCAGCGAGGAGCACCCGCGACGGCTGCGGCGGCACCACGCGACGACATCGCCGTGGCCGAAGGCGCCACAATCGAGGCGGGGAACACAGTGGTGCCCTTCGACCGGTTCCGGCCCCGCCGGCAGGCCTAAGCGGACAGGTGGCGGACGGGGATGGCGCGTACTCAACGGATCGCGTTGTACGACGCCGCTGACACCTACACCGTGATTGGTGCCGACTACCTCCCTATCGAGCCGGCCGAGGAGTTCTTAGCGTTCCTACGCGATGATGAGGCCTCTCCGAACACGGTGAAGGCTTACGCCGCAGGGCTTGCGGCGTGGTGGACGGTGCTCGAACACACCGGCACGGACTGGCGCGAGATCACCACCACGCTGTTCGGCCAGTATCTGGCCTATCTGCGCACCGGCGATCTGCCCGGAACCGCTCGGATCGGGGAACCCGAAGGCTGGCTGGGCCCGGCCAGCACGCAGTTGCGGGCCGCGGCGGTGCTCGCCTGCTACCGCTACCACGCGGACGCCCACGGCCTGACCGGTCCCTATCAACGGTTGTTCACCAGTCGCGGAAAACGAAACCGATCCCGCTACATTCCGATGCTGGCAGGAGTCGGGCCACCGCGCACCAAGGACAGACCGATCTACACAGTGCGGCGAGGAAACATTGCCGCGACGCCGGTGTTGTTGCCCACCCAGGTCGCCTGCATCCTCGACGGCTGCGCAACCCAAACCCGACACCAATGGTCCGGCCCTCCGTCTGGCCTGCGGGATCGGTTACTGTTCGCCACCCTGGCCGAGACCGGGATGCGGCTCGGTGAAGTGTTATCGCTGCGCCACCACGACTTTCACATCGGCGCCGGAGCCACGCCCTACATCGACATCGCGGCCCGCCAAGACCATCCCCGCGGAGCTCGCGGCAAAACGCTACGTTCGCGACGGATCTACATCGGCGACGATCTCGAAGGGTTGTATTCCTCCTACGTATGGCACCTAGTCGATCGCGGCGCTGATCTGGCGGTCGAAAATCTCGACACCCATTTCGTGTTCGTCAACCTCACCACCGGTGTGTTGTTCGCACCGACGCGACCAGAAACGGTCTACGCCAAAGTCGATTCATTGACCAAGAGATCAGCAGGAGCACTGCCGCAAGGGTGGTCACCACACTGGTTGCGCCACACCCACGCCACTGCGTTGCTGCTATCGGGGGCCGCGCCACACGTGGTGATGCGCCGCCTCGGCCATGCCGATATTCAGACCACATTGTCGACCTACGGGTGGGTCACCGAAGACGCCGAGATGCGCACCCTAGCCCAGTGGAAAAACTACGTGGCTGGCTGGAAAGGACTCCACCATGACAACACCCACTGACCCGGCTCCCCACACCGCGTCCGGGCCACTGGCCGAAGCGACTTCCTGGGAATCGCAGTGGGCTCGCGTTCCCGAAGAATGGGCCCGGCCGATCTATCGCATCTACGCCGACCCGTTCAACGAAGTATTCCTGCGCAACCAGTTCTACCTACGCGCCAACCGTGCCAACACCGAACACGACTTCACCCCTCAAGCCCCCCAGCGATTCGCCCAGGAGATCGCCTGGTGGGTCTGGACATGCTGGCACCAACAACTGCGCAAGATCGAACCCTCCCTGCTGGCCTGGACAGTGCGCACGCTTCCCGCCGCGATCGCCGAACACACCACCCGCACCGGCCGCCCAGCAGAGAGCATCGCCGACCTCGACCCCGGCGACATGCTCCGCCAGGCCGTGCTGGTGTTCCAACGGCGCAACAACCGACTGCCCTCGGCGGGATCACGCCGAAACATCACCCACCTCATCGAACACCTGCACCTGCACATCGCGGTGCGCTGCACCGACACAAGATGGTGGGCCCACGACATCTGGGACCTGCGAGCAGACCCCCGCATCCCTCAACGCCCGCACGAACCCAGCCACGACAAGACCGTGCGGCTGCGCGGCATCGAGCCAGACTGGCTGCGTGACGGTTTACGGTTCTGGCTGCGCAGCGCCCTAACCTACGATCTACTCACCTGGTCATCAGTGGTTGACCGGGTGCGCAACGTCGGCTCCCAGCTCGGTCGGTTCACCCGCACCCACGGCTACCTGCGCGATCCACTCATCGAAACCGACCCCGACGCCTTGCGGGTGGCGTTCGTGGACTATCTGAACTATCTGCGCTCCCCCGAAGCCGCCACCCACTCCGACCGGCTCACCGCCGACACCGTGGCCAGCCTGCAAGCCCAAACCCAGGCGTTCTACACATTCATGCACGACCACTCCGCTGAGGCCGCGACCGCGACCGGCGATGCCCGTTGGCGTGACATCACCGTCACTCACACCGCCTTGTGGTCACCGATCAACGCACCCAGACATCGGCGCCGAGAGCGCGACCTGACCTGGCATTCCACCGCCGACCTCCAACGGATGCTGACCTACCTGGACGTGCTCGCCGCCGAGGCCACCGAGAAAGTCGTACTGAACAACCCGGACGGCACCATTTCGGTCGTGGCCGGTCTCGGCGATCCTCAAGGGGCAAGAGTTTGGCTGCTGCAAGCCCTCACAGGGCGACGAGCCTCCGAGATCCTGATGCTCGACTATGACCCCCTAGAAGCTATCCCCGGACTGGAGCGCCCCACCGACACTGATGGCGGTGCGTTCGTGGCGCGACTGCGCTACCAACAGACCAAGGTCGACGGGGTGATCCCGACGATCCTGGTCGAACAGGCCATCGTAGACATCATCGCCAAACAGCAGAAGTGGTTGAAAGCGAAATACCCTGCCCTGCATCCTCGTTACCTTTTCCTCGGGTTGAAGAATCAACATCGCGGAGAGCGCCCCCGGCCCTACACGACCTATCGAGCGATGCTCACCAAACTCGACAAGATGCACAATCTCGTCGATAGCGCCGGACGGCCCTTGCGGTTCACCCAGACCCACAGATTGCGCCACACCCGGGCCACCGAACTGCTCAACGACGGTGTCCCATTCCATGTCGTTCAGCGCTACCTCGGCCATAAAAGCCCCGAAATGACAGCTAGATACGCGGCTACCCTCGCCGCAACAGCAGAAGCAGCATTCCTCAAACACAAGAAGATCGGCG
>JAGQTR010000555.1 GCA_020438915.1 Mycobacterium sp. | reverse complement strand
CACGCTTCCTGGTCGGGCTGTCACGAAAGAACCACACCTTCACCGCCGCCCAGCAGGCAGACCACTTGGCCGTGCATGTGCTGCCCCGCGCGGACGTGGCCCTGGCCGAGTTATTCGGCAGCGCCACGGGCGACGACACCGACAAGTTCGCCGAGTGCGCCTGGCACCCCGGACCGATGGGAATGCCTATCCTGCACGCCGCGCCAGCCTGGTTCGTCGGCAGGATCATCGGACGGTTCGACCTGGGAGATCACCTGGGGCATCTACTGGCACCGGTGACCGGTGCCGCCCCCGACGAACTCGGCGAGTTGGTGACCTTCTCCGACGTCGCTGATGTCACACCAGGTCATCCAGCATGACCGAGGTGCGGGCCCTCGCCGGTGATGCCGTGGTGGAGGATTTCGGGTATCGACCCGCCCCGCCCGGGGTGCGGGCGAACATGATCTTCAGCGCCGACGGTGCGGCGGCGTTCCACGGGCGGGCGGGACCGTTATCGTGTCCGGCTGATCAGCGGTTGTTGCTGGCACTTCGCGCCTACGCCGACGTGGTGCTCGTCGGCGCCGGAACTGCGCGGGCCGAACACTACGGCCCGGTGCGGCTGTCCGCGGAACACCAGGCGCATCGACGGGAACTCGGACTGACCGAACCCGCGCCGCCGATCGCCGTCGTCTCGCAATCAGGACAACTTCCCCACACCATGTTCGAGACCCCGACACCGCCGATCCTCATCACCAGTGCCCGCGGGGCACGGGAGATGGTCGGCGAATCACGCTGTCGGATAATCATTTCCGGCGAGGACACCGTTGACGTCGCCGATGCCATCGGCCAGCTACGCGAGCGCGGCGGCGACCGAATCCTCTGCGAGGGCGGCCCGACGCTACTTGACGAACTGGTCGCCGCGGACCTGGTCGACGAACTGTGCGCGACGTTGTCGCCGCGCTTGGCGGGTTCGCAGCCACTCGGACGGGGCGCCCCTGCGGGCATGTCCACGCCGACCGAGCTGCGGCTGGATCAAGTACTGGTGAGCGACTCCGGGTTTCTCTACCTTCGCTACGGACGCGCCTGAACCGTTAGGGAGCACGCCTTTGCCGCTCGCCCAACCGCATACCCAGCGGCAAAGCCAGCCAGAACGCGCCGAACACCACCAGCGCGCACACCCCGGCGATCAACGCCGGGACCGTACCCGCCACCGCATCGAAGATGATGACGGTCATTCCGGTCACCGCTACCCCCAACAGCAGCAGCCCGACGAAGGCGCAGCGGTGAGCCGCGGTCACCAATGCGTCCAGCCGGTGACGCCGGAACAGCAACCGGTGCATCCCGACGGGGGCGATGAGCAACGCGGTGGACAGCACCGCCGTGCTCACCGTGGCCAGGTAGACGACTTGCATAGTGCCGTCGAGGATCGGTTCCGGTCTCGTGGCGCTCACGGCGATTCCATCGCTCGTCGGATTCCTCACCCACCGGGAGATTTTCGCATGTCACCACCACCACAGACGTGGTTTGACAGGGCCGCACCCGGGTACAGCA
The DNA here is from genome assembly GCA_020438915.1 of Mycobacterium sp. Classification (GTDB taxonomy): domain Bacteria; phylum Actinomycetota; class Actinomycetes; order Mycobacteriales; family Mycobacteriaceae; genus Mycobacterium. The sequence goes on along the minus strand of JAGQTR010000555.1, from coordinate 1,327 downwards.
ACCTCAAAGAGGTTCCCACCGGAAATGGAGACATGAGCACAATTTCGAGGTCGCTGTACACGCCGCTGTCGGTCGCCACCGGTATCGCAGGAGGGTTGCTGGCAAGCGCGGTATTCAAGCAATTGTGGAAGCGAATCGGCGACACCGGACCACCCGATCCGCAGGACCTCAAGCAACCCATGTCATCGGTGTTGATCGCCGCGACCCTGCAGGGGCTGACCTGGGGGCTCGTGCGCGCGGCGGTTCAGCGGGCCAGCGCCCACGGCTATCAGGCCGCCACCGACGAGACGCCCCCGGTCTAGCGCTTTCTCATAGGAATTCCACAGGTGCCGATGAGTAGCCTCTCAGCAGTCGGCCGCACCGTGGAGATATGACAAGCACAATCGGACATCGGTGGGCTGTCACCAAGAGGGCCCACGAAAGCTGGCGGTCCTACGCGGCCATCGCTCTGGCGTTGCTGGGCAGCGCCGCGCTGCTGCTGTTGGCCACCTCGGGCTCGTTCCCTGGGCTTGCGTACTGGGCGGTGTCTGCGATCGCCGTCATCGCGGTGCTCACCGTGTTCGTCGTCGGCGAGCGGGCCTGGGACCGGGTGCTCGCAAAGGCCCGAGCCGAAGGCGTGGTGAAACGCTGAGTGCGCCGCCAACCGTCGCGAGTGTGCAGCAGTGGCAGTGATCGGGGCCGGTTGGCGACCTTGAATGATATTTCGCGGCACGCGGCCGGGCCCGACTCAGCTACCCGCTGTCTCTTCAGCCAGGGCAATGAGCTTGGCACGAACCAGAGCTGGACACTCGTCGGCGATGAAATGCCCGGAGTCGACGAATTCCACTGTGTAGTCATCGGCGCGGGCCGTCTCGGCGGCGGCCAATTCCGGCGCGATCGCAGCATCGTTTTTGCCGAATAGCACACGAGTCGGCACCGTCGACCGTCGCCGCTCACCGGCGCGCACCAGCCGCGGGATCTCGCGGAACAGGAAAGTCCGATAGGTGTCGCGCGCGGTGCGGGCCACGACCGGATCGCGGAAGGTGTCGGTGTACACCCGCGCCGTCGCCGCATCGATCTCCGAGACCTTCCGATAGGCGCGATCGAGAAATCCGGTGCGTCGCTGAACCGGCACCCCCGCGATCGCGATTAGAGGCTGGTACATCAGGAAGCGCCAGGCATGACGCGCCATCACCTTCGGCGGCACCCACGGGTGGGCGATATTGAGCGCAAGATAGCCGTCGATGCGGTCGGGCACCCGCAACGTCAACAGGTGACCGAGAAACCCGCCCCAATCGTGGCCGACGAGCAGCACCCGGTCCAGATCGAGCGCGTCCATCAGCGCCAC
>JAGQTR010000554.1:2300-3025 GCA_020438915.1 Mycobacterium sp. | reverse complement strand
CAACACCGGTGGGCTGACCATGACGAGGGTGCCGCGCAAGTCGCTGTTCATCGCGGGCGGCGTCGGGATCACCCCGATCATCAGCCAGCTCCGGAAGATCGCCCGCGAAGCACCAACATCGGACGCGGTCCTGCTGTACTTCAACCGCGACGATCGCTCGATCATCTTCGAACGCGAGTTGCGGCAGCTCGCCGACCGCTCAGGTGTTCGGATCCACTTCTTTACCGACGAGCCGTCGCGACGCCGCGACATGACCCAGGGGCAGCTCTCGGAGATTCTGCTCAAACGCTACGTCCGGGATGTCGCGGACCGTGAGACCTTCATCTGCGCGCCCCCGGCGATGGTCGATCTCGCGCAAAGCCACCTCCGCGGCCTGGGGCTCGATCCTGAGCGGTTCCACACCGAATCTTTCACCCCTCCCACCCTCGCCCGCCCCGTCGACGACGGCCGCAGGTACACCGTCAACTTCCGACGCAGCGAATGCTCGGTTGAAATCGACGGTGCCACAACGCTCTTGGAGGCTGCCGAGCAAGCGGGCATCCGCGTGCCGACCGGCTGCCAACGGGGACTCTGCGGCGCCTGCGTGTCACCGAAACTGAGCGGCGCCACGCAGCTGGAAGCTGACCGCGGCCCCATGGAACGGATCACCGTCTGCAACAGCCTCGCCTGTTCGGACATCGAACTGGACCTCTAACGGCCTTCCGGCTTGCGCCGCGCCCGAACAG
>JAGQTR010000554.1:0-2185 GCA_020438915.1 Mycobacterium sp. | reverse complement strand
ACGAGGTTCGCGCGTTCCTCGACGAGAAGCTGACTCCCGAGTTGCGGCGCGCCGGACGCCTCATGACCAGTGTTTACGCCGACCACGAGGCAAGCATGCAGTGGCAGCGGATTCTGCACGAACAGGGCTGGGCTGCGCCGGCGTGGCCGGTCGCCTACGGCGGCTGCGATTGGACCCTCACCCAGCACTACATCTTCAGTCGAGAATCCACGCTGGCCGGAGCTCCATCGCTGTCGCCGATGGGCATCAAAATGGTCGCCCACGCGATCATCAGGTTCGGCACCCAGGAGCAGAAGAACTATTTCCTGCCGCGGATCCTGACCGGCGAGGTGTTCTTCTGCCAGGGTTACTCCGAGCCGGAAGCAGGCTCAGATCTTGCGGCGCTGTCCATGGCCGCCCGCGACGACGGTGACCACCTGGTCTGCACGGGTAGCAAGATCTGGACCACCCACGCCCGGGAAGCGAATTGGATGTTCGCGCTGGTGCGCACCGCGCGGACCGAGAAGAAGCAACGAGGTATCACGTTCGTGCTGTGCGAGATGTCCTCTCCCGGTATCGAGATCCGCCCGTTGGTGATGACCTCCGGCGAAGAAGTGCAGAACCAGGTGTTCTTCGATGAGGTGCGGGTACGGAAAGCGAATGTCATCGGTGAGATCGATGACGGCTGGACGGTGGCGAAATACCTGCTGGAGTTCGAGCGCGGAGGTGGCGCCGCGGCGCCCGCCCTGCAGGTGATGGCTGAGGAGATCGCCACGGCCGCAGCCGAACAACCCGAACCCGGCGGGGGCCGGTTGCTCGATGACGCCTCGTTCGCAAACAAGCTCGCGGATGTGCGGATCCGCACCGAGGTCCTGGAGATCCTCGAATACCAGGTATTGGCTGTGCTGGCAGATGGCGGCAATCCTGGAGCGAAATCGTCAATGCTCAAGGTGCTCAGCACCGAACTGAGCCAGTCGATCACCGAGCTCGCGATGGAGGCCGCGGGTCCGCGTGGGCGCGTATATCAACCCCATGCGACATGTCCGGGTGGACCCATCGCCGATTTCGAGCAGCCTGCGGACGGCTACGTCAGCGGACAGCCGTGGCAGGCGGTCGCTCCACTGCGGTACTTCAATGACCGAGCCGGCTCAATCTATGCCGGTAGCAACGAAATTCAACGCAATATCTTGGCCAAGGCCGCACTGGGACTGTAGATGAACTTCACACTCAACGATGAGCAGCAACTTCTGCGCGACGGACTCACCAGGTTCCTGGCGACCCACTATGACCTCAACGAGAGCAGGTCCGCGGCAAAGACGGGCCGGGGTTGGCAGCCCGACATCTGGCGGGCTTTCGCCGATGAGCTCGGCATTCTCGGGGCCGCTCTTCCCAGAGAGTACGGCGGCGGTGGGCCGGTGGAAATGATGCTGATCGCCGAAGCGTTGGGACATGCGCTGGTGGTGGAGCCCTACGTGGACACCGCGGTGGTGGCAGCCGGATTGCTGCATCGCGCCGGTGATGGCCTCGCCGACGAGCTGCTCGGAGATGTCGTCGCTGGATCCGCAATCGTCACCCTGGCAGCCACCGAACCGACCTCGGGAGAGAACTGGCAGGACGTCTCGACCATTGCCCGCCGCGACGGTGACGAGTGGGTGCTGACCGGCTCGAAGATTGTCTCGGCCAGCACGCCGTGGGCCAGTCATGTGCTGGTCACCGCCAGAACATCGGGCCAGCGGTGCGAACCCGGCGGAATCTCCCTATTTGTCGTCGAACTCGCTTCGGCCACAACGGGTATCGAGCTACATCACTACCGCACGATCGACGACCGTCGGGCCTCCGACATGGAGTTTGACGATCTCAGGTTACCGTCGGCGGCGCTGCTCGGCCCCCTGGGCGGCGGGTGGCCGTCGCTGACGCAGGCGCGCGACCAGGGTGCCGCCGCGATCTGCGCAGAAGCGGTCGGATGCATGCGCAGAGTACTGGCCGACACGGTCGAATACTGTAAGCAGCGTCAGCAGTTCGGGCAGCCGATCGGCACCTTCCAGGTGCTCCAGCACCGCATGGTGGACATGTACATGGAGGTCGAAAAATCAGCCGCCGCAGTGTATCTGGCGGTCCTCAACCTCGACAATGACGACGCCGCGCGTGCGCGCGCCGTCTCGGTCGCCAAGGCCACCGTAGGCAAGGCCGCACGGTTCGTCGGTCA
>JAGQTR010000553.1 GCA_020438915.1 Mycobacterium sp. | reverse complement strand
GATGACCACTACTGGATGGACAAGGATCTGGCGCACGAATTCCCGCAGGAGTTCTACGACGCCGTCGCCAAAGGTGGCTGGCTCGGCATGACCATCCCGCAGGAGTACGGAGGCCATGGCCTCGGCATCACCGAGGCGACCCTGCTGCTCGAGGAGATTGCGCGCTCCGGGGCGGCGATGAACGGTGCCAGCGCTATCCACCTGTCGATCTTCGGCATGCAGCCGGTGGTCAAGCATGGCTCCGAGGAGCTGAAGGCCGCGACACTGCCCCGGATCGCCGACGGTGACCTGCACGTGTGCTTTGGGGTCACCGAACCCGGTGCGGGACTGGACACTTCACGCATTACCACCTTCGCCAAACGTGACGGTGACAAGTATCGTGTCAATGGCCGGAAGGTGTGGATCTCCAAAGCGCTGGAGTCGGAGAAGATCCTGCTTCTCACCCGCACCACGCCCTACGACGAGGTCAGCAAGAAGACCGACGGCATGACCTTGTTCCTCACCGACCTGAACCGCGATCAGGTCGAGATCCGCCCGATCAAGAAGATGGGCCGTAACGCGGTCAGCTCCAACGAGTTGTTCATCGACGATCTGATCGTGCCGATCGAGGATCGGGTTGGCGAGGAGGGGCGGGGGTTCACCTATATTCTCGATGGGCTCAACCCCGAACGGATGCTGATCGCTGCCGAGGCGCTGGGCATCGGGCGGGTCGCGCTGGAAAGGGCCGTGAAGTACGGCAACGAGCGTGTCGTGTTCAACCGCCCGATCGGGATGAACCAGGGTTTACAGTTCCCGCTGGCGGATTCGCTGGCCCGCCTCGACGCTGCTGAGCTGGTACTGCGCAAGGCGACCTGGCTTTACGACAATGGCCAACCCTGTGCGCGGGAAGCGAACACGGCCAAATATCTTTGCGCGGATGCCGGTTACGGTGCCGCCGACCGCGCTCTGCAATTGCACGGCGGGATGGGCTATTCGGAGGAGTATCACGTGTCGCGGTATTTTCGCGAGTCTCGGCTGATGAAGATCGCCCCGGTCAGTCAGGAGATGATCCTGAACTTTCTCGGCGAGCACGTGCTGGGTCTGCCGAGGAGCTACTGATGGCCGGCAAAGCGCCGTTGGCCGGGGTCACGGTGGTGTCCATGGAGCAGGCCGTGGCCGCCCCGATGTGCACCCGGGTGCTTGCGGATTTTGGTGCTCGCGTCATCAAGGTGGAGAACCCCGACGGTGGCGATTTCGCCCGCCATTACGACGACGTGGTCAACGGTCCGGGCGGTATGGCAGCGCATTTCGTCTGGTGCAACCGCGGTAAGGAGTCAGTGACGCTCAACCTGAAATCGCCTGCGGGAATGGACCTGTTGCACCGGTTGCTCGAGGGTGCCGACGCGTTCGTGTCGAATCTGGCCCCCGGCGCGACGGCAAGATTGGGCATCGCGCCCACTGATCTTGCACAGCGTCATCCCAATGTCATCCCGGTGGAGATCGACGGATACGGGCCGGGCGGACCGATCTCGCACAAGCGCGCCTATGACCTTCTGGTGCAAGCGGAGGCGGGTTCGTGTGCGATCACCGGCCATCCCGGGATGCCCGCCAAGCCCGGGCCCGCGATGGCCGACTTCACCACCGGCCTTTATGCCGCCATATCGATCCTGGCGTTGCTCGTCGGGCGTAGCGCCCGGCCCCCTGGCCCAGCACCGTCGGTAGAGCTGAGCCTGTTCGACGTGATGACCGACGCGATGGGATACGCGCTCACCTACACCCAGCACACGGGCATCGATCAGCAGCCTCTGGGTGTGGGTTCGCCGGCCGTGGCGCCCTACGGGGCGTTTGCCACCCGCGATGGCCAGACCGTCGTCCTGGGCACCACCAACGATCGGGAATGGCAGCGGCTCGCCCGAGAGATCATCGATCGCCCCGACCTCGCCGACGACCCGCGCCTTACCACCAACACCGGTCGCTGCGCGCACCGCGACATCCTCGACGAGGCCATCGGCTCATGGTGTATCCGTCACGATCTCGCCGATGTCCAGAAGGCGGCGGACAGGGCCGGGATCGGCAACTCCCGCTACAACGTGCCCAGCGAGGTGGTGGCGCATCCGCAGCTCACCGCGCGGGACCGGTGGCGCGCCGTGGCGACCTGCAAGGGAGACATCCAGGCGTTGCGGCCGCCGCCGGTGATCGCTGGCTACGAACAGCCGATGGGGGCGGTTCCCGGCCTCGGTGAGCACACCGACACCGTGCTCGCCGAATTGGGTGTGACACCCGAGGAATTGGCTCGGCTGCGCGTCGATGGCACGATCGGGCCTGCCTTCAACGGGTGACTTCAGTGGATGATCATCGGAGTCCACAGTTCGATGGGCGGAGGCGCCCTGGATCGGAGCAGAGGTAATGCGGGACACTGTCATTGTCGGGGCTGTGCGTACGCCCGTCGGCAAGCGCAACGGCGGCCTTTCCGGCCAGCACCCAGCCGACCTGTCCGCGTCGGTACTCAGCGAACTCGTCGAGCGCACCGGCGTGCCCCCCGAAATCATCGACGATGTGGTCTGGGGTTGTGTGTCCCAGGTCGGCGATCAGTCCAGCAACATCGGCCGCTACGCGGTACTGGCGGCGGGCTGGCCCGAACACATTCCGGGCACCACGGTGAACCGTGCCTGCGGGTCGAGCCAGCAGGCACTCGATTTCGCGGTCCAGGCAGTGATGTCAGGCCAGCAGGACGTCGTGGTGGCCGGGGGAGTGGAGGTGATGAGCCGGGTGCCGCTGGGCTCGGCGCGTGCTACCGGGATGCCCTATGGCCCGAAAGTCCTTGCCCGCTACGACGGTTTCTCGTTCAACCAGGGCATCTCGGCCGAACTGATCGCCGAAAAATGGAACCTCTCGCGGGCGCGGCTCGACGAATACTCCGCGCGGTCCCACCAGCGGGCGGCCGCAGCCCAGAGTGCCGGAGCTTTCAAGGAACAGATCGCACCGGTGTTCACCGAAGACAGTGTCGTCACCGACGATGAGGGCATCCGGCGCGGGACTACACCGGAAAAGCTTGCCGGGCTGAAGCCGGCGTTCGTCGAGGACGGCGTGATCCATGCCGGGAACTCATCCCAGATCTCCGACGGCGCGGCGGCCTTGCTCGTCATGTCCGCCGAGAACGCGGTG
>JAGQTR010000045.1 GCA_020438915.1 Mycobacterium sp. | reverse complement strand
GGGTAGTACTGGTTGGCCTCGCCCCCGACGAAGCCGTAGAAGTGTTCGAAGCCGGAACCGGTGGGCCACTGGTGGAACGGGCCCACCGGTGTCACCTCCCACCCGGGCACCTCGTGGCACTTTCCGAACTGCGCCGTGGAGTATCCGTTGAGTTTCAGGGTTTCGGCCAGCGGTGCCTTCTCCTTGGGCCGGATGCTGTTGTTGCCCGGCGCCGACGTGGCCATCTCGGTGATCGCGCCCATACCGACCGAGTGGTGGTTTCGCCCGGTCAGCAGCGCCTGGCGGGTCGGTGAGCACAACGCGGTGGTGTGGAAACGGTTGAGCTTGAGCCCTGCTGCTGCCAGCCGCTCCATGACCGGGGTGTTGCATGGGCCGCCGAACGCGGACGAGGCACCGAAGCCGACGTCGTCGATCAGCACTATCACCACATTGGGCGCGCCGTCGGGTGGGCGTAGTTCTTTGATCGGTGGGTACTTGGTGTTCGGGTCCTTGGCGTCGTAAGTGGTCAGCCCGACGTGTTTGGGATCCGGGATCGGCAGGTGCTCGCGGGCCAGGTGTGGTTCTGCCACCTTGGGGGTTGTCGACATATTGGGTTCGCCTTTCAACTCACTGCCGTGCCATGGCGACTCGCGCCTGGCCGGGTTTCGCTTCGTCGTCGTGCAGGGTTTTGCCGGCGACGTTGATCGTCACGGAGGCGATCGTGCCACCAGTATTCGAAATATCTTGCGGACAGGACGATCTCGGCCATGAGCGATGGCCGCGTGGTGTCGGGATCGCCCCCGGTGTCGTCGCAGATCGACCGCAGCCGATGATCATCGATCAGCGCTGAGCCGGACCAGTGTCTTGCCGATGTTGACCCCGGTGAACAGGCCGTTGAGGGCGTCGACGCACGACTCGATGCCTTCGAAGATGTGTTCGCGATGCACAAGTAAACCCTCGGCGTCCCAGCGACGCAGCGCGGCGAACGCCTCGTCGAAGCGGCCCCATTCGTCGAGTGCATTGAACCCCTGCATCGACGCGGTCCTGGCGAGGAGGTTCACGTAGTTCGCGGGCCCGGGGTGATCGCCGGTGAGGTAACTGGAGATGACACCGCACAGCACGACGCGCGCCTTGGGTGCCAGGCGACCGAGCACCGCGTCCAGAATCGGTCCGCCGACATTGTCGAAGTACACGTCGACGCCGTGGGGACAGTGCTCTTTGAGCGCGGCGGACAGCCCGTCTTCGCGGTAGTCGATGCACGCGTCAAACCCGAAGTCCGCCACCACCGCTTGGCACTTGCGCGGCCCCCCGGCGATACCCACCACTCGCGCTCCGGCGATCTTGGCGATCTGTCCCGCAATCGAACCGGTGGCGCCTGCTGCAGCCGACACCACTACGGTCTCGCCCGGTTGTGGACGGCCCACGCCGGTCATGCCGAAGTAGGCCGTGGCACCGGTAGGTCCGTACACCGACATCACTGCGCGCTGGTCGACCTGGTGGCCTGGGCCGGGAACCGGCGTGGTGAACACGTCGTCCCGCACGATCGTGTATTCCTGGAACCCCGTCAACGTCGTCACGACATCACCGACGGCGTAGGCGTCACACCGGGATGCGACCACCTCGCCGATGCCGGCGGCCCGGATGACCTCACCCAACTGCACCGGCGGCAGGTAGCCCGGCTGATCGTCGAGCCACGTCCTGGCCGCGGCGTCGATTCCCACATACGTAGTGCGCACCAGGGCTTCGCCGTCGGCCGGCTCCGGGGCGGCCGACGTCACCAACTCGGTGTCCTGGGGCTGGACCAGGCCTTGCGGGCGTCGGCGCAATACGATCTGGCGGTTTTTCAGCGGCGGCACACCGGCGAACCTACCGAAGCGGTGCCGGGTCCGGCGCCCGCGGGGGCTTATCGTGCGGCGAAGTACTTTTGCCCCTCGTCGGCCATCCGGCCGAACGCGGCCTTGGCGGCCGGGGCGAGCGCCTTGAATGGCCACCGCAGGGCGCCCACTGGTTCGATGGCCACCAGCCAGGTGAATCGGGCGCCGTTGCCCTCGGGTTCGACCCGGTAGTCCTCGGCGAACCGCCGGAACACCGGAACGTTGGCCTCGTATACATAAAACGAATAGCCCGCGCCCTCGTCCCACCGGAAGAAGCGTTCACGCACCTTGGTCGGTCCGAGCCCCACTTCTCTGGTCGTCCCCGAGCCGAACGGACGCAAGAACGTCCAATTCAGGGAGCCCAACGCATCGCCCCATGCCGCCATCGACTCGTCGGACTGTAACGATTCCCAAACCTGTTCAGCAGTTGCGTCAAAGTGCCTCTCGTATCGGAACACGTGCGGGGCCGAGTCGAAGAACTCTTGGTCGGCGGACTTCAAGGAAAACCAGCGCGTCATGACCTGCAGCATCGTCGCTGTCATGCGGTCTGACAAGCCAGCGACGGCGCCGTACCGCGATGTCTAGAACGCGGCCTCGGGCAAGTCCATCAGATCGGTGTCGACCGCCTCGATGATCCGGCGCACCGCGGTGATGGGGGGCAGCATGTTGGCGGCGAAGAACGCCGCGGCAGCGATCTTGCCCTGGTAGAAGCTGACGTCGGGACCCGCCGGGTCGGCTTCCATCGCGGCGTGGGCGACGAGGGCCTGGTCCAGTAGCCGCCAGCCGATGAGCAGGTCGCCGACGGCGAGCAGGAGTCGCACCGATACCAGGCCGACCTTGTAGATCTCGTTGGGGTGCTCGGAGGCGCCCATCAGGTAGCCGGTGAGAGTCGCCAGCATCGCCTGCACGTCTTCGAGTGCGGTACTCAGCAGCAGCGCCTCGGATTTGAGCTGCCCATCACACGATTCGATCGTGTGAGTGACCTGGGAGAGCACGTGGGCCAACGCTTCGCCACGGTCGCGAACGACCTTGCGGAAAAAGAAGTCCATCGACTGGATCGCGGTGGTGCCTTCGTAGAGCGAGTCGATCTTGGCGT
>JAGQTR010000044.1:7714-7929 GCA_020438915.1 Mycobacterium sp. | reverse complement strand
TCCGGGTGTCGCTGTCGGCCCCGCCTGCCGAAGAGGTCAAGGTCGGCAATCAGATCCTTGAGTCGCTGAACCTGCGCCCGCGTGGCCTGGAGATCGTGTCGTGCCCGTCGTGCGGGCGCGCACAGGTTGACGTCTACACGTTGGCCAACGAGGTGACCGCCGGGCTGGAAGGGTTGGACGTGCCGTTGCGGGTCGCGGTGATGGGCTGCGTGGTC
>JAGQTR010000044.1:0-7672 GCA_020438915.1 Mycobacterium sp. | reverse complement strand
GTGTGGCATCCGGCAACGGCAAGGGGCAGATTTTCGTCAAGGGCGAGGTCATCAAGACCGTGCCCGAAGCCCAGATCGTCGAGACTCTGATCGAAGAGGCCATGCGACTCGCCGCGCAGATGGGCTCCGAAACCGGATCCGAAGTCGGCACAGAACGCGCTTCTGCTGATGGCAGCGGTTCGCCCATTGTGACCGTAAGCTGATACCTGGCCCCGGGTATGCGGGGTCGGCTGCTCAGGGTACGTCGCAGAAAGAGTCCAGATGTCGGCTCCTCCGCTTTTTCGCCTCGTTGACGAGCGAAGGGTGTCGGTGGTGCGCGACGTTCGCCATATGGCGGCGGTGCGCCAGGTACTCGACAACGATCCGGTGGCGTCGTGCATGGTTGCTTCCCGGGTCGCTGAGCATGGCATCGAGCCGTCGGCGATCGGCGGCGAACTATGGACGCGCCGGAGTGCCGGCGAGTCGCTGTGCTACGCCGGGGCGAACCTGATCCCGTTGCGGGGTGGGCCTACGGATTTGAACGCATTCGCCGACAAGGCGATGAGCCAGGCACGGCGATGCTCGTCGCTGGTCGGACGTGCGGAACTGGTCCTGCCGATGTGGCAGCGCCTCGAACATCTGTGGGGTCCGGCCCGGGACGTGCGCGCACATCAGCCGCTGATGGCACTGAGCGGCGCGCCGGTCTGCGCGCTTGATTCCGCGGTCCGGCAGGTGCGCATCGACGAACTCGACGCCTACCTCGTCGCGGCTATCGACATGTTCATCGGCGAGGTCGGGATCGACCCGCGTACCGGCGACGGTGGCCGGGGCTACCGGCGCCGGGTCGCCGGGCTGATCGCCGCCGGGCGGGCATGGGCCCGGTTCGAACACGGACGGGTGGTGTTCAAGGCCGAGGTCGGTTCGCAATCACCGGCTGTCGGCCAGATCCAGGGTGTGTGGGTGCACCCGGATTGGCGCGGGCGCGGCATCGGCACCGCCGGGACGGCGACCCTGGCCGGCGCGATCGTCGGCAGCGGCAGGATCGCAAGCCTGTATGTCAACAGCTTCAACACCGTCGCGCGGGCCACCTATGCACGGATCGGATTCAGCGAGGTGGGAACTTTCGCCACCGTGTTGCTGGACTGATCCCAGGAGCCGCATACGCTCCATTTCATGACCGAGCCGGATACGGCAGCACAGCGTAGGGTCGTCGCCGACACGCTCGCGCACGCGCTTGAGCGCCGGCACGCGGTGCTCGATGCCGTCGTCGCCTCCGATGACTACGACGCCGCGATCGAAGCGATCGCCGATCTACTGGACACCTCGGAGGTGGCTGCCGAAGCGGTTCTGCGGTTCTCGCTGGATCGACTCACCAGGGTGGCACGCCGCAGGATCGCCACCGAGCTGGAAACCCTCGGCAAGGAGCTGACCCTAGTGGCTACCTCGGCCGAGCACACCGGCCGAGGTGCGCGGCGGGTGACGCTGCGACCCTTCGCCGCGGACACCGACCTGGACATCTTCGCCGCACGGACCGATGACATGCGCTCCAAGGGTGACGGCTCTGCCGCACCCGCGGGGGATCTCAGTGACGAGATTCGCGATGCGGTGGCACGGGTGGCCGCCGAGGAGGCCGCCTGGCTGGTGGCCGAGGTGGGTTCGGCGAAGGTCGGCATGGTGTTCGGCGAACTGTCCGGCGGTGAGGTCGACGTTCGCGTCTGGATTCATCCGCGCCACCGCAAGCGGGGTTATGGCACGGCGGCGCTGCGCGCGTCGCGGTCGGAGCTGGCCGGTTACTTTCCGGCGGTGCCGCTGGTCGTACGGTCGCCTGCCGCTGCCGCCCCGTAGCGCTGCAGCCGAGATCGCAACCAGGCAGGAAAAGTGCGAGTGGGGTCCTGCTTGACTGCAATTTCGGCGATTCAGCATCTATTGGCACCCTGCGCCGGTGCGCCTGCGCCGAAATCGGATCGTTACTCTTAACATCAGTCTCAATGGCAACATTGACCTCATCAGCATCACGCGTGGCGAGCCTGGCCACGGTAGCCGCGTTGGTCCTCACGCTCGGCGCCTGCACGCCTCGACCCGACGGACCCGAGCCCATCGCCGAGGAATTCTTCGCCGCGCTGGCGGTCGGTGACACCTCGACGGCCGCCCAGCTCAGCGACCGCCCGGAAGCTGCAAGAGCGGTGCTCAACGAAGTGTGGGCGGGGCTACAGGCCACCGGCCTGGACGCGCAGATCCTGAGCTCCAAGTACGCCGAGGACACCGGAAGCATCACCTACCGCTACACCTGGCACTTACCCAAAGACCGCACCTGGACCTATGACGGTCAGCTCAACATGGCGCGCGACGAAGGGCGCTGGGAAGTCCGCTGGAGCGCCACCGGTGTCCATCCCAGACTCGGTGAGAACCAGACCCTGGCGTTGCGCGCCGACGAACCCCGGCGGGCCTCGGTCAACGAACGCGGCGGCACCGACGTCTTGGTCCCCGGCTACCGCTATCACTTCGCGCTGGACGCCCGTGCGGCCGGCTCCGAGCTGATGTCCACCGCGAGAGCCGTCGTGGGGGCGTTGCATCGGTTCGACGACACCCTGGATCCCCAGCGCCTCGCTGAGCAGGCCAGTTCGACCGCGGGCACGCTGAGCCTGATCACGCTGCGGCAGGCCGACCACGACCAGGTCGCGGCCGCCATCGGGGCGCTACCCGGCGTCGTGATCACCCCCCAGCCGGAAATAGTGCCCACCGACGACGATTTCGCTCCCGCACTGGTCAACCAGGTCAAGAACGCCGTTGCCGACGATCTCGACGGTGCACCCGGCTGGCGGGTGGTCACCGTCAATCAGAACGGCGTCGACGTCGACGTCGTCAACGAGGTTCCCGGGGATCCGGCGCCCTCGGTGACGCTCAGCCTGGAGCGCTCGGTCCAGGACGCCGCCCAGCATGCCGTGGACAGCACCGGCAAGCAGGCCATGATCGTGGCCATCAAACCGTCTACCGGGGAGATCCTGGCCGTCGCGCAGAACGCGGCCGCCGACCGGGAGGGGCCGATCGCGACCATGGGTTTGTATCCGCCTGGCTCGACGTTCAAGATCGTCACCGCCGGTGCGGCGATCGAACGGGATATGGCCACGCCCAACACGCTTCTGGGATGTCCCGGACAGCTGGACATCGGCCATCGCACGGTGCCCAACTACGGCGGTTTCGATCTCGGTACCGTCCCGATGTCGCGGGCGTTCGCAAGTTCGTGCAACACCACGTTCGCCGAATTGGCCAGCCGGATGCCCCCGCGCGGTCTCACCCAGGCTGCGGCGCAGTACGGCATCGGGCCGGATTACAACATCGAGGGCATCGACACCATCAGCGGATCGGTGCCGCCCACGGTCAACCTCACCGAACGCACCGAGGACGGGTTCGGTCAGGGCAAGGTGCTGGTCAGCCCGTTCGGGATGGCATTGGCTGCCGCCACTGTCGCCGCCGGCCGGACTCCGGTTCCCCACCTCATCGAGGGACGCGAAACCGAGATCACCGGTGCAGGCGAGCCCGTCGCGGCCGACGTGGTGGAAAGCCTGCGCCCGATGATGCGGCTGGTGGTCACCAACGGCACCGCCAAGGACCTCGATGGCGCCGGTGACGTGCGCGGTAAAACCGGTGAAGCCGAGTTCGTCGGCGGATCGCACTCCTGGTTCACTGGTTACCGGGGCGATATGGCGTTTTCGGCTCTGATCGTCGGCGGCGGCAGTTCGGAGTACGCCGTACGGATGCTCAAGGGAATGCTCGACGAGTTACCACCGGGGTACCTGGCCTGAGGATCGCCGGTACCGTGGGAGGCCTCATGGCCGAAATCAACCACCTACCGGCGGGCGTTTCCACCGACGCGGTCGAGATGCGGATCTCCGATGCCGATCGCAATGGCACGCTGCGCCGGCTACACAACGCCGTCGCCCTCGGGTTGATCGACATCGACGAATTCGAGGAACGCTCGGCGATGGTGTCTCGGGCCCGAATGCGCTCCGACCTCGACACGCTGGTCGGGGACCTGCCCGGACCGGCGGCGATCGTTACCTCGGCGGCGGACCGGGTCGAGTTGCGTGGCGTACTGGGGTCGCTCAAGCGTCAAGGCGAGTGGGTGGTGCCCAGCCGGCTGGCACTGCACCGGCGCATGGGGTCGGTCGAACTCGATCTGACACGTGCACGGTTCGCCGGCCCCATCGTGGTCATTGAGCTCGACATGAAGTTCGGTGGCCTCGATCTGCGGCTGCCCGCAGGGGCGAGTGCCTCGATCGACGACGTCGAGGTCAATGTGGGCAGTGCCCACGACCACCGAAGGGACGCCCCCGCCGATGGCAATCCGCACGTCATCCTCACCGGCAAGGTGGTGTGCGGTTCGGTCGACATTCGCGGTCCGCGCAAGTCGTGGCGGTTTTCCCCGCTGCGTCATCGGTAGCGGCCCGCAGGACACCGTTCTGCGGAGATAGTCTGGCGTCATGTCAGTACGTACCGCCCTTCGTCCCGGCGTGGTGTCACCGACACTCGCGGTGCCCAAGTCCATCGCCCGACCCGAGTACGTGGGGCGCACGACGGTGCGCGAGGGCTCCGAACCCTGGGTGCAGACGCCCGAGGTGATCGAGAAGATGCGCGTGGCAGGCCGAATCGCCGCCGGAGCTCTTGCCGAGGCAGGTAAGGCCGTCCGCCCCGGGGTGAGCACCGACGAACTCGACCGGGTCGCTCACGGGTACATGATCGACCACGGCGCATATCCGTCGACGCTGGGCTACCGGGGTTTTCCCAAGTCGTGCTGCACGTCGCTGAACGAGGTCATCTGCCACGGCATTCCGGACTCGACCGTGGTCCAGGACGGTGACATCGTCAACATCGACGTCACCGCCTACATCGACGGCGTGCACGGCGACACCAACGCGACGTTCCTGGCCGGCAACGTCGCCGAGGAACATCGACTCCTGGTCGAGCGTACCCACGAGGCCACCATGCGGGCGATCAAAGCTGTGAAGCCGGGCAGGGCGCTTTCGGTCGTCGGGAGGGTGATCGAGGCGTACGCAAATCGTTTCGGTTACAACGTGGTTCGTGACTTCACCGGGCACGGCATCGGTACGACGTTTCACAACGGGCTGGTGGTGCTGCATTACGATCAGCCGTCCGTTCAGACGGTTCTCGAGCCGGGGATGACGTTCACCATCGAACCGATGATCAACCTCGGTGCGCTGGACTACGAGATGTGGGACGACGACTGGACCGTGGT
The DNA here is from genome assembly GCA_020438915.1 of Mycobacterium sp. GTDB lineage: Bacteria > Actinomycetota > Actinomycetes > Mycobacteriales > Mycobacteriaceae > Mycobacterium. Next base: position 2,439 of record JAGQTR010000044.1, on the reverse strand, counting down.
CACCAAGGACAAGAAGTGGACCGCGCAGTTCGAACACACCGTGGTGGTCACCGACACCGGCGCGGAGATCCTCACCCAGTTATAGATCGTGAGTAGCCTGAAGCCATGACCAGGCAGGTGGCACGCGTTGCTGCGGCGATGCTCAGTGCTGTGCTGCTCGCCGGTTGTTCGCACCTGGTCACGGGCACCGCCGAGTGGCCCGGCGGCAGGCTCGAACGGGCAGTGCTCAGCGAGGGAGACTTTGCCCCCGGCGTGCGTTACCAGCGCATCATCAAGGATCACGGTGAGCCGGATGGCGCCAGTGCACCGCCGCCGATGCTTTCCTCGCCGAAAGGGTGCACCGACGGGTTGACTCGCGACATTGCTGCCACCGCCGAACGAGGAGCGGGCAGTGCAGCGGAGTACGCGGTGGCCTATGACGGCGCGAGAATGATCGTCACCGTGTTGACGTGGCCGTTGAATCTTGAACGGTTGGCCGCCACCGCCGCACGCTGCGCGCGGTATGAGACATTCTTCGACCCATCGGAGGCCGGCATTCCGGTGACCACGACGCGGCTGCCGTCCCCGCGCGGGGACGCCTTGGTCTACCAGCAGACGATGTATCTCGGCGGCGATGAAAGCAGCGTCTACTTCTCGTTCGAGAACGTCGGATCCATGGCCGTGTTCGCCATCGCCTTCCCCACGCCGGATCCGTCGATACCCGTCAAAGGCACGCTGCCGCAGACTTTTTTGGAGATCACCGAAGAACAGGCCGCACGTGCGGAAGCGGTTTGAGCCGCCGCGACAAGAGCGCAAACCTCCCCGGAGGGTCGGTCGCTGCCTGTAGCGTGACGCCGTGCCCTCAGAGCCTCCTGTCACGATCACCGTCGACGGTCTTGATGTGGCCGTCGAGGTGGCCGGTGCTGAGAAGGGGGCGACGGTGGTGTTGCTCGCGGCGGCGCACCAGGCGCCCGCGGCGTATGAAGCCGTGTGTGAGCGGCTGCACACCGCCTCGCTCAGAACGGTCGTCATCGCGGCCCATCCGCGGTTGACCGGCAACGCGGTAGTCGGGATTCTCGATTCGCTGGACATACGTTGGGCGTTGTTGGTCGGCGACCGCCTAGGTGCTGAATTGGCCTGGGAGCTGGCCGCGACCCGATTGGACCGGTTCATCGGTCTCGTTGTGATCGATCGCGGCCATCCCCGGGTAGCCGATCTCGGCGGGGTGATCCGAGACGAGAACTGCCCGCCGGTCGAGCTGAACACCACGGCGTTGGTCAGTACCGCCGCGGCCCGCGCGGTCGCAAGAGCCAGCCAGCGCTTCGTCTACGGTGACTACCGGATAGTCGAATTGCAGGGCAGGCGTAACGCGGCCGATTCGACCGCACAACTGGCTGCCGAGATCGTGATGCGCAGCAGCACCTGGTAGGACGTGCTAGGGGTCCGTGGGCTCTGCCGACGGCATTCTCGAATCCGGTGTGGTCGATTCCGTGCTCTCCACCTCGTCCGGGGTCCAGGCTTGCGGCAGGCCGGGCTGCCCCGGAAACAGGAAGTCCACGAACGCTTTTGCGGTGGGTTGCGGCTCGTGGTTGGCCAAGCCGGGGCGTTCGTTGGCTTCGATGAACACGTAGTCGGTGCGGGTGACGTCCGGGACCAGTAGATCGATGCCGGTGACGGGGATGCCGATGGCCTCGGCGGCAGCGACCGCCACCGATCGCAGTTCCGGATGCACCGTTGCGGTGACATCGTGGATGGTTCCGCCCTGGTGCAGGTTTGCGGTTCGACGAACCCTGAGGCGGAGACCTTCGGGCAAGACCTCGTCGAACGACCAGCCTGCCTCCTTCACGGTGTTCTCCGTGACGGCGTCGACCGGAATGCGGGACTCGCCACCGGTGGCGGCCGAACGCCGTCGGCTCTGCGCGTCGATCAGCTCACGGATGGTGTGCCGACCGGTGCCGGTGATCTCGGCGGGCCTGCGGAGCGCGGCGGCGACCACCCTGCCGTCGATCACCACCAGCCGCAAATCATCGCCTTCAGCGCGCTGCTCGATGAGGACTTCGGGGTGCTGCTCGCGCGCCCGAGCCAGCGCCGCGTCGAGCTCAGCCGGGTTATCGACGCCCACCGTGATTCCTTTGCCCTGCTCGCCGCGGGTGGGCTTGACGACGACATCGCCGACCTCGGCGAGGAATTCGTGGTCGGCGGCGTCGAAGGTGGCAAGTCTTCCGCGCGGCACGATGATGCCGGCCTCGGAGACGATGCGTCGAGTCAGCCGCTTGTCGTCGCAGCGGCTCATGGCCACCGCGGAGGTGTACTCGGACAACGCTTCACGCGTCACGACGCTGCGCCCGCCGTGCGACAGGCGCATCTCGCCGGCTTCAGCGTCGAGCACCTCCACCCAGATCCCGCGGCGCAAGGCCTCGTCGGCGATGATCCGTGCGTACGGATTGAGATCGTCGACGG
>JAGQTR010000552.1 GCA_020438915.1 Mycobacterium sp. | reverse complement strand
GTCACGGAGACTTTGTCCTTGGCCATCAACCTATCCTACTGAAGGTAGGACAACCGTCACACCGAGATTGTTGGGTTTTCCGACGGGCGGGTGTCGCCCGGGCACCGCTGGCGAAATGGGGATGTTGCTGCACGCGAATGCCTGCTCGAGCGTTGATCGTCAGTTCGCGGCCAAATTCGCCAGGTTGGCCAGTGAATTGTGGAGGTGTTCGACCGGAAACGGCGGGAACTGAATGTGCTGGCGCAGTTCTGCGGGAACCGCCGACCAGTCGTAGGTCAGCGTGACCCGGGTCTGCGCCGCGCCGGCCGGCTCAAGTGCGTAATGCCATGTCCATCCGCCGTACTCGACGACGCCATCGGGTCCGGCTTGGCCGGGTTCCCAGCCGATCTCGCGTTCCGGTGTGAAGGCGATGACCTTGTTGGCCATCTCGTAGTCCCCCTCCGGGTGGTTGTCGTGATGCATGGCGATCCGGAATATCTGGTCGACATGGGTGAGCAACTCGCCGTCGAGGGCTTCGCGCACCCAGCCCGTCCCATCGATGGCGGAGTGCTTGGCCGGATCGGCCAGTATGGCGAAGACAGTGGATGCGGGGGCATCGACGGTGGTGGTGACAATCATTGTTTCGGTCATGACGGTTGGACTGCACACCGCGGGAAAACTCATCGCGGCAGCGCGTTACCGAGGCTGAGGTGCGCCGACGCTTGGCTCTCCGGTGAAGTCGAGGTGATGAACGTTAGGTTTGTCCCATGAACGCTTTGCTTGCCGTGGATGGCCTGCTGACGCTGGAACGAGACGGCTGGGACTCATTGTGTCGCGCCGAGGGCGGAACTTTCTACGGAGAACTGATGACTTCCGACGCGCTGATGATTCTGTCTAACGGAATGATTCTCGACCGCGCAGCCATCATCGACTCGCTCAACGAAGCCGCGCCCTGGGTGACATACGAACTGTCAGACGTGCGCCTCGTGCCTACAGGTGCCGATTCGGCTGCGCTTGTCTACCAAGCCTCGGCAACCCGCGAAGGACAAGACGAGCCCTTCGTTGCGTTGATGGCAAGCGTCTACCGCCTCATTGATGAAAAGCCCCGACTTGCACTCTTCCAGCAGACCACCAAAACGCACGATTGATCCATCAGGTCAGGAGACGTGTTCGCTGCGCGCGCCGGTCGTGTCTCGGTTCTCGAGGAATGCGGACGGCTCGAACTCTGTCTCGCTGAAAGTGTCTGGTGAGCGGGTTCGGCTGGTGTGCATCCGATCAGCGGTGTTTGGTCTCATAGCGCAGCAGGACCGTGCCGCACGGAAAGGTGCGGTTTTCCAACAGCCGCAGCGAGATCCACGACGGCAATGTCGGAAAGAACGGCGTGCCGCCGCCGACGGCGGTGGGCGCGACCACCATCCGGTACTCGTCCACCAGCCCGGCCTGCACGATCGGTGCCGCCAGCGTCGCGCCGGCCACCTCCAGGCTGCCGTCGGTTTCGGCTTTCAGCTTCGTCACCACCTCGACGGGGTCTCCGCGTTCCAGGCGAGAGTTCCAGTCGACGGACTCCAGGGTGTGCGAGAACACGACCTTGGGCATGTCGCGCCAGATGCGTGCGAAGTCAACGATCAAGGGGGTGGCGCCCGGAACCTTGTCGGCGGTCGGCCAGTACGCAGACATCAGTTGGTAGAGCCGGCGTCCGTAGAACGACAGGGCGGTGTCCCGCTCGAAGTCGTTCCAATACTGGTGCAGCTCTTCGCTCGGATCGGACCAGTCGATGTTGCCCTGTGCGTCGGCGATGTATCCGTCCACCGACACGTTGAAGCCATAAATGAGTTTGCCCATGCAGATCAGACTGCACCGCAGGCAAAATCTCATTGCGGCGCCCCAGGGCAGGCGCGCCGCGCGGGGCATGGACGGCGCGCGCCGTTGCTCTCGGGCGGGAATCCGCAAATCCCCAAGGGCGAGGGCAGGGACCCGGTGCTGGCCTACATCGCCGCTATGCCCGGGTGGAAGCACGATGTCGGCGAGCGCCTCGATGAGCTCGTCTTGAGCGAGGTCCCCGACGTCCACAACGCGGTGAAATGGAACCAACCGTTCTACGGCAACACCGACGGCAGCTGGTACCTGTCTTTCCGTTGCTACACGCACTACGTACAGGTGCAGTTTCTGCAGGGCACCTCGCTCGACCCGATGCCGCCGAAAGCGTCCAAGCACCCGGAGGTGCGCTACCTCGATATCCGTGAGGACGATGAACTCGATGAAAAACAGCTCCGGCGCTGGATCAAGAAGGCCAGCGAGCTACCGGGCGTGAAGATGTGACCAGCAAGTGTCGGGGACGCGCCGTCATGTCAACCCTTTGATCAGCAGCACCACCGAATCAGCACCTGCGTGTCGATCCTTGGAGATCTCCTGATACTCAGGCGATTCCGCCCATGCTCGAAACGAGGTTTCATCGGGAAACGACATCAGAACCACTTTCTGGCGATCAGACTGGCCTTCCAGTAGCTGCGGTGACTCGTCTGCCGCGAGCAGGGTTCCGGCATACCGGGCGAAGACGTCCATGAAACGGGCTTGGTAACGGAGATATGCAGCGCGGTCAGTGAATTTCAGTTGGGCGAGTGCATACACGGTCACAGCGTGCGACTCTAGAGGATTCCCCTAGAGTAAGCGTCGAGGCGGAGGTACCACTTGCACTTGGTCAGTTGCCACCATGATCTCGGTTACTGCGTCCTCTCCATACGTGAGTTGCATTTCGCTCTCAGCTAGCTGTTCTTCACTGAGAGGTTGTGAAC